>CAJCIS010000152.1 GCA_903970435.1 Acidobacteriota bacterium
GGACCGCGTCGTATTGCGGCGCGTCATTTGACCCGCCCCTCCCGGCGGCGCCCCCGCGATTGCGCGAGCCTCCTGCATGAATTGCCGCCCTGTTCCCGTATACCTCGCATGGCGCGCCTGGCGCACGCCATGACAGAACCCGACACTGGCCCATGACCGCGATCGCCGCACCCGCCATCAGCGCCAAGCCGGTCCGGCCGGCGCTTGCCATGGGCGCGCTCATCGGTGTGCTGGGGGTGGTCTATGGCGACATCGGCACCAGCCCACTCTATGCGTTTCAGAGCGTGCTGGCGCTGTTTCCGCACACGCGGGCTAGCCATGGCGAAATCATCGGCTGCCTGTCGCTGATTTTCTGGTCGCTGTTCCTGATCGTCACGGTCAAATACGTGCTGCTGGTGATGCGGGCGGACAATCGTGGCGAGGGCGGCATTCTGGCGCTCATGGCCCTGGCGCAGCGCAGCGCCACGGGTTCGCGCGTGCGCGCGACGATCGCCCTGCTCGGCATCGGCGGCGCGTGCCTCCTATTCGGGGACGGCGTCATTACGCCGGCCATTTCCGTTCTGTCCGCCATCGAGGGTATCGAGGTGCCGCTGCCGCAGGCGGCGGAGGCGGTCCTGCCGCTCTCGGCTGTCATCATCGTGCTGCTGTTCGCGGTGCAAAGTCACGGCACCGGCGTGATCGGCAAGTTGTTTGGCCCGGTGATGGTGATCTGGTTCGCGGTGATCGGCGTGCTCGGTGGCATTCAGGTGGCCGCCAACCCGGCGGTGCTGTGGGCCATTCTGCCGCACCATGCGGTAATTTTCTGTGTGCACCACGGCGGTTTTGCGTTCCTGGTGCTGGGCGCCGTGGTGCTGGCGGTGACCGGCGCAGAGGCCTTGTATGCCGACATGGGCCATTTCGGCGCATCGCCGATCCGCTATGCGTGGCTGTTCTACGTGCTGCCGGCGCTGGTGCTGAATTATTTCGGCCAGGGCGCGCTGGTGATCGCGCACCCGGAAACCGCCGGAAACCCGTTCTACCTTATGGCGCCTAAGGCGCTGCAATTGCCGCTGGTGGTGCTGGCGACGGCAGCCACCGTCATTGCCAGCCAGGCGCTGATTTCCGGCGCGTTTTCCATTGCGCGCCAATGCACGCAGCTCGGCTTCCTGCCGCGCCTGACCGTCCGCCACACCAGCCAGCACGAGGAGGGGCAGATTTTCGTGCCCCAGGTGAACAATGCCCTGATGGTGGGCGTGCTGATCCTGGTGTTTTCGTTCCGCAGCAGCACCGCGCTCGGCTCGGCCTACGGTATTGCCGTCACCGGCACGTTCATTTGCACCTGCGTTCTGGCCATGGCGGTGTTCCGCCGCCAGTTCGGCTGGCCGCGCTGGGCCGCGGTGCTGGTGTGGGGCGGGTTTCTGTTCATCGACGGCATCTTCTTCGCCGCCAACATCCTCAAGATCGTGGATGGCGGCTGGGTGCCGCTGGCGCTGGGCGGCTGCCTGATGGTGATGATGACCACCTGGAAACAGGGCCGCGACCTGATGCTGCAGCGCTGGAAACAGGACAGCCTGCCGCTGGCGAGTTTCCTGGCGCGGCTGCCGCAATCGCGCACCATCCGGGTGCCGGGCATGGCGGTGTTTCTAACCGGGCAGCCAGACTACGTTCCGGGCGCGTTGCTGCACAATCTCAAGCACAACAAGGTGCTGCACGAGAAGGTGCTGTTCGTTACGGTCAGCACGCTCGATGAGCCGGAGGCTGGTGCGGCGCGCCGCACGTCGGTGGAGCAACTCGCGCCGGGCATTCACCGGGTGACGTTGCGTTATGGTTTCATGGAAAGTCCGAACGTGCCGCGCGCGTTGTCCGAGTTGAAGGGGCATGGGGTGGAATACGACCCGATGCAGGTGAGCTATTTCCTCGGGCGCGAGACAGTGGTGCGCGCCATGGCGCCGAAATTGTCGTTATGGCGGCTATGGCTTTTCCTGCTGATGGCGCGCAATGCGGTGCCGGCGACGGAGTTCTTTCGCATTCCGAGCGATCGGGTGGTGGAGCTGGGGGTGCGGGTGGCGATTTGATAGATTAAAAGGAACCAGTTCTTTTCTGAAGAAATGAACCAAAAGACTTTTGCTGATGAAGTCCCACTTCTTTCTTCCTTAAGCGCCGATAGGCTCAACGTAATTTCCTTTTTTCAAAAAAGAACTGCTTTCTTCCCTTGCCCGGCGCGGGCTCCCGCCTCTACCAGCATCGCATGGTGACAAAAGCATGAAACGGATTTTCGCGTTGGCCGTGCTGCTGCCGTGCATGGCGCAAGCGTCACCGAGTGTGTTCGTGGTAAATTCGAACGACGCCGATATAAGCGTCATCGATCTTGCCAATCACCAGGTGATCAACACCATCCCGCTGCTGCGCGAACCGCATCATCTGGTGCCGAGCCCCGATCACCGCTCGCTCGTGGTGGGTGACACGCGGGGCAATGCACTGTTTTTCCTGGACCCGCACACCGGCGCGCTGCAGCGCCGCGTCAGCGTCAGCGACCCCTATCAGTTGCAGTACAGCCCCAACGGCAAGCTGCTCACCACGGCCGGGCTCGCGCGCAACCAAGTCGATATTTACGATGCCACGACGCTGGCGCTGCTGCACCGCGTGCCGGCGCGCAACATGCCGAGCCACATCGCCTATTCGCCCGATTCCGCGGTTGTGTTCGTCAGCTTGCAAGGCACCGACCGGCTGATTGCCATTCGCACCGTGGACGGGGCCGTGCAGTGGAACGCGCGGGTTTGCAGCACGCCGGCCGGCGTTTTTTGGCTGAATGGCCGCGTGCTGGTCGGCTGCATGGGCGAGGCGCATATCGCGGTCGTGGACCCGTCCTCCGGCCGCGTGGCGCGGACCATTCCGACCGGCCGCGGCGCGCACACCATGTTCTTGAGCCCGGACAAGCGGCTGCTCTATGCCACCAACCGGGTGGACGGGACGATATCGATCCTCGACGCGGCGACGCTCGCGGTGAAACGGACCTTGGCGGTGCCGGGCGGCCCGGACGATCTGGATTTCGCGCCGGACGGCCATATCTGGGCGGCGCTGCGGTTTGCCCAGTCCGTCGCCGTGATCGACCCGCAAAGCGGCGCCATCGAGCGGATTACCGTTGGGCGGTCGCCGCATGGGATATGGATCAACCACGAGCCATAGGGCGCGATTGGTTTGAGGGCACCCAAGAAGGCCAGGGGCTCTGCCCCTGGACCCCGCTGGGGACTGACCCACTCCCAGCCAACGAATCCGCTTGACAGCAGCGCGGGCGTAACCGATATCCCCGCCCTCATTTTGGAACGCGGGAGGCAGGACGGCTGCCCGGCAATCGCCGGTCCGGCTCGTTTACGCCGTTTGCACCGCGGTCCTGCGCCCTGGAGGCAGGATAGATGGCAAAAAAGATCGTCGGCTATATCAAGCTGCAGATCCCGGCCGGCAAGGCCAATCCCAGCCCGCCGGTTGGCCCCGCGCTTGGCCAGCGCGGGCTCAACATCATGGCGTTCTGCAAGGAATTCAACGCCCGGACACAGAACATGGAGCCGGGCATGCCGGTTCCGATCGTGATTACAGCATTCGGCGACCGGTCGTTCAGCTTTATCACCAAGTCACCGCCGAACAGCTATTTCATCAAGAAGGCGGCGGGCATCACCGCCGGCTCGACCACGCCTGGCAAGGGTGCGTCGGCAGGCCGCATCACGACCACGCAACTGCGTGAGATTGCGGCGCAGAAGATGGTCGACATGAACGCCAATGACGTGGACGGGGCGGTTCGCATGTTGGCCGGGTCGGCCCGGTCGATGGGTCTCACCGTGGTGGAGGGCTGATCGATGGCACATAACAAGCGCCTCAAAGCCGCGCGTTCGGCGGTCGACCGCGCCCGCAACTACGCGTTGCCGGACGCCGTGGCGCTCGTGAAGCAGAATGCGCGGGCCAAGTTCGACGAGACGGTCGAGGTCGCCATGAATCTCGGCATCGATCCGCGCCACGCCGACCAGATGGTGCGCGGCCTGATCAGCCTACCCAACGGCACCGGCAAGACGCTGCGCATCGGCGTGTTCGCGCGCGGTGCGAAGGCGGAGGAGGCGTTGGCGGCCGGCGCGGATGTGGTCGGCGCCGAGGACCTGGCCGAGAAGGTGCAGGGCGGCGACATCCAGTTCGACCGCTGCATTGCCACGCCGGACATGATGGCGCTGGTCGGCCGGCTGGGCAAGATCCTGGGCCCGCGCGGCTTGATGCCGAACCCGAAGCTGGGCACCGTCACCATGGACGTGAAGGGCGCCATTGCCGCTGCCAAGGCCGGACAGGTGGAATTCCGCGCCGAGAAGGCGGGGATCATTCACGCCGGGATCGGCAAGGCGAGCTTTGCCGAGGACAAGCTGCTGGAGAATATCCGCGCCCTGGTGGATGCGATCCAGAAGGCCAAGCCCACCGGTGCGAAGGGTACTTATTTGCGGAAAATATCGCTCAGCTCGTCCATGGGTCCTGGTGTCCGTGTGGACATTGCCAGTCTGGCTGGGGGCTAGGAGGCATTCGCCGGCGGTTCGCCGCCGGCGCGCAGGGATGGGGTTCGCCCCGTCCCGAACCTGTCCAAGACCGCACGTGATTTTCCCGGGCCGATGCCGCGGGGCGATCTTAAAGGGGAGAGCCCCGCGGGTGGGAGACGGGAAGCCGGATGCAAATCTGGTGGGTCCGCCTTTGACGAAGGACAGGCGAACCGGATTGTTCCAGCCGGAACAATCCTTTGGCAACCCGGCCGGCGGCGCAAGCACGCTGGCCACAAAGGAGACGGGATTTGGACCGTACGGAGAAGCGAGAATTCATCTCGTCGCTCGCCGCCGTCTTCGCCGATGCGTCCATGGTGGTCGTCACCCGCAATCAGGGTCTGACGGTCGCCGAGGTGACGGATTTGCGGAGAAGGATGCGCGCGGCTGGGGCGAATTTCAAAGTCGCGAAGAACCGGCTGGCCCTCCTCGCCCTGGATGGGACCAAATTCGACGGCCTCAAGCCGCTGCTGACCGGACCGACCGCCCTTGCCTGGGCGCGCGATCCGGTGGCGGTGGCCAAGGTGGCCGTCGAGTTCGCCAAGATCAACGAGAAGTTCGTGGTAATCGGGGGTGCGCTGGGTGCCCAGACGCTGAATGCGGATGGGATCAAGGCGCTTTCCGAACTGCCGTCGCTCGATACGCTGCGCGCAGGGCTGCTGGGGATGATTGGCACCCCGGCCACCCGGATCGCGGGCGTGCTGCAGGCGCCGGCCGGACAACTCGCGCGGGTCTTTGCGGCCTATGCCAAACGGGACGAGGCAGAAGCAGCCTGACCACACAGCTGACCCCCTTGCGGGCTGCCCGCGGGGCGGCCTTGCACATCACCCATCAGATGCACAGTTAGAGGACTTACGAAAATGGCCGATCTTTCCAGGCTCGTAGACGAGCTTTCCGCGCTCACTGTTCTTGAGGCAGCCGAATTGTCGAAGCTGCTCGAGGACAAATGGGGCGTTTCCGCCGCAGCGCCTGTTGCCGTGGCCGCCGCGCCCGCCGCCGCCGCTGCCGCAGCCCCGGTCGAGGAGCAGACGGAGTTCACGGTGATTCTTGCCAGCGCCGGCGACAAGAAGATTAACGTGATTAAGGAAATCCGTACCATCACCGGCCTCGGCCTGAAGGAAGCCAAGGACCTGGTCGAGGGCGCGCCCAAGACAGTGAAGGAAGCGGTTAACAAGGAAGAGGCGGGCAAGCTCAAGAAGCAGCTGGAAGAGCAGGGTGCGACTGTCGAAATCAAGTGATTTCGCGTGCCGGCCGGCGCGCCGCTTGGCGCCGGACGGTTGATGAGCTGATCTGGGGTGGGGACCGAGCCGGTTCCCGCCCTTTCCGCCGTTGCGGCGGAGCAACGCCCGGTTTTCCGGGCGCCGTAGCCTAAATTTTCGGAGTGGTGTCCGCACCACCCCACGCAGGATAGGGCAGATAGTATGAACGCAATCACCCAGACGTTCACACCGCGCAAGCGCATCCGCAAGAGCTTTGGCCGGATCCCCGAGGTTGCGCCGATGCCCAACCTGATCGACGTGCAGCGCTCCAGCTACGAAGCGTTCCTGCAAATGCACGTCCCGCCGGACAACCGCACCAACACCGGCTTGCAGGAAGTATTCCGCGGGGTTTTCCCGATCGACGATTTCGCCGGCCGCGGGCGGTTGGAATTCGTTTATTACGAGCTCGAAGAGCCGAAATACGACGTGGAAGAATGCATCCAGCGCGGCATGACGTACGCGGCGCCGCTGAAGGTGGTGCTGCGCCTGATTGTCTGGGACGTGGACGAGGATACCGGCGCCCGTTCCATTCGCGACATCAAGGAGCAGCCCGTCTATATGGGCGACATGCCGCTGATGACGGACAACGGCACCTTTATCATCAACGGCACCGAACGCGTCATCGTCAGCCAGATGCACCGCAGCCCCGGCGTGTTCTTCGACCATGACAAGGGCAAGACGCACTCGAGCGGAAAGTTCCTGTTTGCGGCACGCGTGATTCCATATCGCGGCAGCTGGCTCGATTTCGAGTTCGACAGCAAGGACATGGTTTATGTCCGTATCGATCGCAAGCGCAAGCTGCCGGTCACGACCTTGCTGTACGCGCTGGAAAGCGAGTGGAGCGTGCAGAATCGTGCCCGCCGCATCGAAGCCGGCGAGGATCCCGACAGTATCGACATCCGCGGTTTGGACGCCGAGGCGATCCTGGCCAATTTCTACGGCCAGGTGGTGTTCACCCGCGGGCCCAAGGGTTGGGCCCGGCCGTTCGATCCGGATGCGTTCCGCGGCATGAAGCTGCTGGAGCCGCTGATCGACGCCGAGACGGGCGAGGTGGTGGCGGACGCCGATGCCAAGCTCACGGCCCGGTCGGCACGCAAGATTGCCGAGAAAACCAAGGAAGTTCTGGTCGGCCGCGCCGATCTGCTCGGCCGCTACATGGCGGTCGATCTGGTCAACGAGGAGACTGGCGAAATTTTTGCCGAGGCCGGTGAGGAACTAGCCGAAGCGCGCCTGGCGGCCCTCGAGGAACAGGGTATTACGTCGCTGCCGACGCTCGCCATCGATCAGTCGAACGGACCGTGGATTCGCAACACGCTGGCGATCGACAAGAACGGCAATCGCGATGACGCGTTGATCGATATCTATCGCGTCATGCGTCCCGGCGAGCCGCCCACCCCGGACACCGCCGAAGCGCTGTTCCGCGGCCTGTTTTTCGATCCGGACCGTTATGATCTGTCCGCCGTCGGGCGCGTGAAGATGAACATGCGGTTGGGGCTGGAATGCGACGACCAAGTGCGCATTCTGCGACGCGAGGACATCCTGCGCACGGTGAAAATCCTGGTGGAACTGAAGGACGGCCGCGGCCAGATCGACGACATCGACAATCTCGGAAACCGGCGCGTCCGTTCCGTGGGCGAGCTGATGGAGAACCAGTATCGCGTGGGCCTGCTGCGCATGGAGCGCGCGATCCGCGAGCGCATGGGGTCGGTCGATATCGATACGGTGATGCCGCACGATTTGATCAACGCCAAACCGGCCGCCGCCGCGGTGCGCGAGTTCTTCGGCAGCAGCCAGCTTTCGCAATTCATGGATCAGACCAATCCGCTGTCCGAAGTCACCCACAAGCGACGCCTGTCCGCGCTTGGGCCGGGAGGGCTTACCCGCGAGCGCGCCGGGTTCGAAGTGCGCGACGTGCACCCAACCCATTACGGGCGCATCTGCCCGATCGAAACCCCCGAAGGGCCGAATATCGGCCTGATCAATTCGCTGGCGACGTTCGCCAAAGTGAATAAGTACGGTTTTATCGAGACGCCATACCGGCTCGTCAAGAACGGCACGGTGCAGGATGGCTGGAAATATCTGTCCGCCATGGAGGAGGAGCGGCTGGTGGTGGCCCAGGCTGACGCACCGCAGGACTCGGTTGGCCATTTCACAGGCGATCTGGTCTCGGTGCGCCGCCAGGGCGATTTCCGCCTGGTCAAGCCCGAGGAAGTAACGGCGGTGGACGTGTCGCCCAAGCAGCTCGTTTCGGTGGCGGCGGCGCTGATTCCGTTCCTGGAAAATGACGACGCCAACCGCGCGCTGATGGGCTCCAACATGCAGCGGCAGGCGGTGCCCCTGGTACGCGCGGACGCACCCCTGGTCGGCACCGGCATGGAAGGTGCGGTGGCGCGCGACAGCGGCGCCACCATCGTTGCCCGCCGCGGCGGCATGGTGGATCAGATCGACGGCGCCCGCATCGTGGTGCGCGCCACCGGCGAGGACGGGCGCACCGACGGTGTGGATATATATCGTCTGCGTAAATACATGCGCAGCAACCAGAGCACCTGCATTAACCAGCGTCCGCTGGTGCGGGTTGGCGACGTCGTGGAGCCGGGCGAAATCATTGCCGATGGCCCCTCGACGGAGCTTGGCGAACTGGCGCTCGGCCGCAACGTGCTGTGCGCCTTCGTGCCCTGGAACGGCTATAACTTTGAGGACTCCATCCTGATTTCCGAACGCATCGCGCGCGATGACGTGTTCACCTCCATTCACATCGAGGAATTCGAGGTGATGGCACGCGATACCAAGCTCGGCCAGGAGGAAATTACCCGCGATATTCCTAATGTGGGCGAGGAGAGCCTCAAGAATCTCGACGAGGCGGGGATCGTCTATATCGGTGCCGAAGTGAACCCGGGCGATATCCTGGTCGGCAAAGTGACGCCAAAAGGCGAAAGCCCGATGACGCCGGAAGAGAAATTGCTGCGCGCCATCTTCGGTGAAAAGGCCAGCGACGTGCGCGACACGTCGCTGAAATTGCCGCCTGGCGTTACCGGAACGATCGTCGATGTGCGCGTGTTCAGCCGCCGCGGGGTGGACAAGGACGAACGCGCCATGGCGATCGAGCGCGCCGAAATCGAGCGCCTAGCGAAGGATCGTGACGACGAACGCGCCATTCAGGAGCGTGCTTTCCTCAATCGCCTGCGCGAAAAACTGCTTGGGCTGAAGGCGAGTGGCGGCTTCAAGGGGATCAAGGCCGGCACACCGCTGACCGAGGACATTCTGGCCGAACATCCGCGCGGCGCTTGGCGCCATATCGGCGTGCAGGATGACGCGGTGATGGCGGAAATCGAAACGTTGAAGCGCGAATTCGATGCCGCGGTCGCCAAGCTGCAAGCGCGCTTCGAAAGCAAGGTGGAGAAGCTGCAGCGCGGCGACGAATTGCCGCCGGGTGTCATGAAAATGGTCAAGGTGTTCGTGGCGGTGAAGCGCAAGCTGCAACCGGGCGACAAGATGGCCGGGCGCCATGGCAACAAGGGCGTCGTTTCGCGCGTTGTTCCGGTCGAGGATATGCCGTTCCTGGAGGACGGCACGCCGGTTGATCTGGTGCTGAACCCGCTCGGCGTGCCGAGCCGCATGAATGTCGGTCAGATTCTCGAGACGCATCTGGGCTGGGCCTGTGCCCGGCTGGGTCAGCAGGTCGGCGAACTGGTCGAGGAATATCGGCGCAACGGCGCCGAGAAGCAGGCGCTGTTGGACCGGCTGCGTGACATTTATGGCGACAAGGTCTTCACCGACGAAATCGCCATCCTCGACCATGACCAGCTCGTCGAATTAGCCGAAAACCTGCGCAAGGGCATCCCCATCGCCACCCCGGTGTTCGACGGCGCCCGCATGTCGGACATCGAAAACATGCTCGTGAAAGCCGGACTCGACACGTCCGGCCAGGTTGTTCTGGTTGACGGACGAACCGGCGAGCCGTTCGAGCGGAAGGTGACGGTGGGCTACATCTATATGCTCAAGCTGCATCACCTGGTGGACGACAAGATCCATGCGCGTTCGATCGGGCCCTACA
This sequence comes from Acidobacteriota bacterium, assembly GCA_903970435.1. Lineage (GTDB taxonomy): Bacteria > Pseudomonadota > Alphaproteobacteria > Acetobacterales > Acetobacteraceae > CAJCIS01. The sequence continues at coordinate 9,858 of CAJCIS010000152.1, forward strand.
GCCTCGTCACCCAGCAGCCGCTGGGCGGCAAGGCGCAGTTCGGCGGTCAGCGTTTCGGCGAAATGGAAGTGTGGGCGCTGGAAGCCTACGGCGCCGCCTACACGTTGCAGGAAATGCTGACGGTGAAATCCGACGACGTCTCCGGCCGCACCAAGGTTTACGAAGCGATCGTGCGCGAGCAGGACAATTTCGAGGCGGGCATTCCGGAGAGCTTCAACGTTCTGGTGAAGGAACTCAAATCGCTCGGCCTGAACGTCGATCTCGATCAGAGCGTCGCCTGAAGAAGATAAGATTGCCGGGGAGAATTCCCCGGACTCCATTTGCAAGAGGTGCTCGGTATGAATGAGCTGATGAAAATTCTGGGTCAGGCCGGTCAGGCCGTGACGTTCGACCAGATCAGGATCCAGATGGCGAGCCCGGAGCAGATCCGCTCCTGGTCCTACGGCGAAATCAAGAAGCCGGAAACCATCAATTACCGCACCTTCAAGCCGGAACGGGACGGGTTGTTCTGCGCCCGTATCTTTGGCCCGATCAAGGACTATGAGTGCCTGTGCGGCAAGTACAAGCGGATGAAGTTCCGCGGCATCATTTGCGAAAAATGCGGCGTCGAGGTGACGTTGGCCAAGGTGCGCCGCGAGCGCATGGGCCATATCGAGCTCGCCTCGCCGGTGGCGCACATCTGGTTCCTCAAGTCGTTGCCAAGCCGGATCGGCCTGATGGTCGACATGACCTTGAAGGAGCTGGAGAAGATCCTGTATTTCGAGAGCTACGTGGTTCTCGAACCGGGGCTGACGGACATGAAGCTGCACCAGCTTCTGACCGAGGACCAGCTGCTGTCCAAGCAGGACGAGTTTGGCGAGGATGCCTTCCGCGCCGGCATTGGCGCTGAGGCCATCAAGCAGGTTCTGCACACGATCGATCTGGATGCGGAAAAGGTCAAACTCCGCACCGACCTGAAGGAAACCGCGAGCGAGGCGAAGCGGAAGAAGTATGTAAAACGTTTGAAGCTCATTGAGGCGTTCGGCGAATCCGGTGCCAAGCCGGACTGGATGATCCTGGATGTCGTGCCGGTCATTCCGCCCGAATTGCGTCCGCTCGTGCCGCTCGATGGCGGCCGGTTCGCCACGTCCGACCTGAACGACCTGTACCGCCGCGTGATCAACCGTAACAACCGGTTGAAGCGGCTGATCGAACTGCGCGCCCCCGATATCATCGTGCGTAACGAAAAGCGCATGTTGCAGGAAGCGGTTGATGCGCTGTTCGACAACGGTCGCCGCGGCCGTGCGATCACCGGCGCCAACAAGCGTCCGCTAAAATCGCTGTCCGACATGCTGAAGGGCAAGCAGGGCCGGTTCCGCCAGAACCTGCTCGGCAAGCGGGTGGATTATTCCGGCCGCTCGGTGATTGTCGTTGGTCCCGAACTCAAACTGCATCAGTGCGGGTTGCCGAAGAAGATGGCGCTCGAACTGTTCAAGCCGTTCATCTACAGCAAGCTGGAAAAATACGGCCACGCCACCACCATCAAGGCGGCCAAGCGCATGGTGGAAAAGGAACGTCCCGAGGTGTGGGACATCCTCGAGGAGGTGATCCGCGAACATCCGGTGATGCTGAACCGCGCACCGACCTTGCATCGCCTCGGCATCCAGGCGTTCGAGCCGGTGCTGATAGAGGGCAAGGCCATTCAGCTTCATCCGCTGGTCTGCACGGCATTCAACGCGGATTTCGACGGCGACCAGATGGCGGTGCACGTGCCGCTCAGTCTGGAAGCGCAGTTGGAAGCCCGCGTGCTGATGATGTCCACCAACAACATCCTCAGCCCCGCGAACGGCAAGCCGATCATCGTGCCGAGCCAGGATATCGTGCTGGGCCTTTATTATCTGTCGCTGGAGACGGCGGAATTCCGGGTCACCGAGGACAATGAAGCGTCCGCTTTCGGCACGATTGGCGAAATCGAATACGCCTTGGCAGCCAAAGCCATCAAGCTGCACGACAAGATCCGGGCACGCATCGAAGCCATCGAGCCGGATGGCTCGCGCCGCCGCAAGATTGTGGTGACCACGCCGGGCCGCATGCTGATTGCGCAAATTCTGCCGAAACACGCGAGCGTTCCGTTCGCGCTGATTAACAAGCAGCTGACGAAGAAGAACGTCTCCGACGTGATCGATGCCGTCTACCGGCATTGCGGACAGAAGGAGTGTGTGATTTTTGCCGATCGCCTGATGGGCTTGGGCTTCTCCAATGCCGCGAAGGCGGGCATTTCGTTCGGCAAGGACGATCTGATCATTCCGGCTGAAAAGAGGGAGCTGATCGTCAAGACGCAAGGCGAGGTCAAGGAGTTCGAGCAGCAATACCAGGACGGGCTGATCACTGCCGGCGAACGTTACAATAAGGTGGTGGACGCCTGGTCGCGCTGCACCGACGCGGTGGCGGCGGCCATGATGAAGGAAATCTCCCGCCAGGAGGTCGGCCGGCCGACGAACTCGGTGTGGATGATGAGCCACTCCGGCGCCCGCGGCTCGCCGGCGCAGATGCGTCAGTTGGCGGGCATGCGCGGCCTGATGGCCAAGCCCTCGGGCGAAATCATCGAGCAGCCGATTATTGCCAACTTCAAGGAAGGCCTGTCCGTGCTGGAGTATTTTAACTCCACTCACGGCGCCCGCAAGGGTTTGGCCGACACCGCCTTGAAGACCGCGAACTCCGGCTATCTGACACGCCGCCTGGTGGACGTAGCGCAGGACTGCATCATCGTGGAAACCGATTGCGGCACCGAACGGGGCCTCACCGTGCGGGCCGTGATGGACGGCGGCGACGTGGTAAGCTCGCTTTCGGAACGTATTCTCGGCCGCACCTCGGCCGAGGACGTGCTCGATCCGGCAACCAATCAGCTGCTGGTGACGCGCAATACGCTGATCGAGGAAAGCGAGGCCGAACGTATCGAACGGGCCGGCGTGGAGAGCATCAAGATACGCTCCGTGCTGACCTGCGAGGCGCAGATCGGTGTCTGCGCGCATTGTTACGGCCGCGACCTGGCGCGTGGCACGCCGGTGAACATGGGCGAGGCGGTGGGCGTCATCGCGGCTCAATCCATCGGCGAGCCGGGCACGCAGCTCACCATGCGTACCTTCCACATCGGCGGCGCCGCGCAGCGAGGCGCCGAACAATCCAGTGTGGAGGCGTCGCATGAAGGTGTTGCGTCGGTAAAGAACCGTAACGTCGTGCAGAATAGCAGCGGCGTTCAGGTGGTGATGTCGCGCAACTGCGAAATAGTGCTGTCGGATGACCGCGGCCGCGAACGCGCCCGCTTCCGGGTGCCTTACGGCGCGCGCCTGCTGGCCGATGAGGGCACACCGGTGACGCGCGGACAGAAGCTCGCCGAATGGGATCCGTACACCTTGCCGATCCTGACCGAACGTGCCGGCCGGGTGGAATATCTCGATCTGATCGAGGGTATTACGCTGGTCGAACGGATGGACGAGGTGACCGGCCTCACCTCGAAAGTTGTCGTCGACTACAAGCAGACTGCGAAGGCGGCCGACCTGCGTCCGCGCTTGCAGTTGAAGGGTGACGCGGGCGAAGTGGTGAAATTGCCGAACGGCACCGATGCGCGCTATTTCCTGGCCCCCGACTCGATCCTGTCGGTGGAAAACGGCGCGGTGGTGCATGCCGGCGACGTGCTGGCGCGCATTCCGCGCGAAGGCAGCAAGACACGCGACATCACCGGCGGCCTGCCGCGCGTGGCCGAATTGTTCGAGGCGCGGCGGCCCAAGGATCACGCTATCATCGCGGAAAACGATGGACGCGTGGAGTTCGGCAAGGACTACAAGGCGAAACGTCGTGTTATCGTAAAGAACGATGAGACCGGCGAAGAAAGCGAATACCTGGTCCCGAAGGGCAAGCACGTCTCGGTGCAGGAAGGCGATTTCGTCCGCCGCGGCGACCCGCTGGTCGATGGGCCGCGCGTGCCGCACGACATCCTCAAGGTGCTCGGCGTCGAGGCGCTGTCGGACTACCTGGTGAACGAAATCCAGGACGTCTACCGGCTCCAGGGCGTCAAGATCAACGACAAGCACATCGAAGTCATCGTCCGGCAGATGCTGCAGAAAGTGGAAATCACCGAACCGGGTGACACTACCTATCTCACCGGCGAACAGGTCGACCGGCTCGAGTTCGAAGCGGAGAACAACAAGCGCCTCAAGGTGGATGAACGGGCCGCGGTGGCCACGCCCGTGCTGCAAGGCATCACCAAAGCCAGCCTGCAGACGCACAGCTTCATCAGCGCGGCATCGTTCCAGGAAACCACGCGCGTGCTGACCGAGGCGGCAACCGCCGGCAAGGTCGATAACCTGACCGGCCTGAAGGAGAACGTGATTGTCGGGCGCCTGATCCCGGCCGGCACGGGCGCGGTGATGAACCGCCTGAAGGCAGTCGCCGCCGGGCGCGACCTGGCCAAGGGCCTGAAGCAGGAAACGCCACAGATTACGCGTGCTGCGGAGTGATTAAATAGAGAAAGAGGGCCAGGGGGCTCTCCCCCCTGGACCCCCGCTAAGGAAAAGTCCTTAGAACCTGTTACTTAAGCAAGACCAGGGGATCAGGAGGGGGCACACGCAAGGGCGAGCCGCGCGCGTGCCCCCTCCTGATCCCAAGACTTTCTTAAGCAAAATGGGGTCTGGGGACTTGTCACCAGCGGGGTCCAGGGGCAGAGCCCCTGGCCTTCTTCCTTCACCCATTAATCCGCGGCACGCCGAAATCATCGACGATGGCGGCGATGCCTGCTTGGTCCTTTGCAATCGCATCGTTCACGCGTTTCAGGAGCGCGCCATCCGCCGGCCGCACCGCCATGACGATCTTGAACCGCAACGGCACCCGGCTGTTCTCGGCGTCCATCGGCACTGCTTTCAGCGGCAGATGGTCATGCTTGATGTAGTAGCCGGCGAACGGCCCCCACACCAACGCGACGTCGATTTTCTTGTCTACCAGATCCTGCAGCATCTGGCGGGTAGGATGTTCCACGCGCGTATCGACCACCAGCGGGTAGGAATGCACGCGCTCTAGCAAATTGTGTTCCACCACCAGATCGGTCGGCGGCGTGCGGGCAATCAGGCCGATGCGCGCGCCCTGCAAGGCGGGGTCGCCGATTGCCGTGCTCTTGAGATTGTCGGCGGTGCGCGACACCAGCATGTAGCCGGTTTCGTAATACGGCACGGTGGTGGCCAGCCCTTCGTTACCCTCGACGGTGCCCATGATGATATCGCAATGGTGGGCCCGGATGGTTGCCTTCACGAATCCTTGGCTGTCGGGAAACCAGTAGAAGCTTGCCGTCTCGCCGAGATCCTTGGCGAGACGCTGGGCGATCTTGTTTTCGAAGCCTTCCTGCTTGTCGTTGGAAAACGGCAGGTCGCTGGGGTCCGCGCACACCCGAAGTTCGTTGTGCGAACCCGCATCAGGCGTCGGGTCGGCGTGGGCCGTGCTCGCGGCGGCCCAGCAAAATGCCGCCGCCATCAGGGAATTTCGGATCATTGTCCGATGACGTCGGGGTGGCCGCGGCCGAGCTTCCCGTCGGAGCGTGCCTTCAGGTAGCCGTAGATATTGTCGAGGTTCGTTGCGACATCTACATTCAAGCCGAATGACGGCATCACCTTGTCGCTCGACTCGCTGACCTCCTTCTTCCCGTTGATCACCGTCTCCTCGAATTGGTCCTTTGTCAGCGTTTTCAGGCTGTCAGTGAGGTTCGGCGCATACGAGCTGCCCAGGCCCGCGGGGCCGTGGCACCGCGCGCATTGATCGCCGTAATACAGGTAACCTTTCATGGTGTTCTCATCCACCTTGCCGTCCTTGACGGTATAAGGCGGTGCGTCGGCGGCATGAGCCGATCCTGCACCACAGATGAGAATCGCAATCGCCGCGAATGATGGCGTGCGACGCGAAACGCGACCCAAATTCATTCAACAATTCTCCGCACTTCGCCGACCGGAGCCGGCGGCGCGGTCTCCCGGGCGTTGCCGCCCGGAAGACCGGCTTTTCTCAGGTCAGTTGGACAGGCCGAATACGGTCAGAACGCCGCCCAGCTGGGTATAGTTGCTAAGCTGCTTGTAGGCACCCACCGCACCGAGGCCCGCGGTGTCCTCAGTCAGGCCGGCGGCCATGCCGATCCCGGCCCAGCCACCCACACCGGACAATACCGCGAGGTACTGCTTGCCGCCGTGCGTAAAGGTGTTGACGTTGCCGATGATGCCTGAAGGCGTCTTGAACGCATAGAGCAGCTTGCCGCTCTTGGCGTCCACAACCTTCAGCTTGCCGTCCAGCGTGCCATAGACGGCAATGCCGCCCGCGGTTGCCAGCGCGCCGGACCAGACCGAGAACATTTCAGGGTCGGACCAGGCGATCTTGCCCGTGTTCACGTCGTAGGCAATGAAGTTGCCGAGGTTGTTCTCACCCTCGGGCGGGAACATCGACAGCGTCGCGCCGACATAGGGCTGGCCGGCGGTGTAAGACACCTTGAACGGCTCGTAATCCATGCAGACGTGGTTGGTGGGCACGTAGAACATGTGGGTCAGCGGCGAATAGGCTGCCGGCTGCTCGTCCTTCGATCCCAACGCGGCCGGGCATACGCCCTTGGTGTTGTGGTCGGCGCCCTGATCGCCAGGCGCATATTGCGACACCACTTCGGGCACGCCCGTTGTCATGTCGACATGCGTGGCCCAGTTCACCCGCGGATCGTATTTCTCGGCTTCCAGTAGCTTGCCGTTCGTGCGGTCCAGCGCGTAGGCATAGCCGTTGCGGTCGAAGTGAACGAGTGCCTTGGTCGGCTTGCCGTGCACCGGCAGGTCGGCGAGGATCATTTCGTTTACGCCGTCATAGTCCCACTGGTCGTGCGGCGTCATCTGGTAGACCCACTTGGCAACGCCCGTGTCGGCATCACGCGCGAAGACGGTCATCGACCATTTGTTGTCGCCCGGCCGTTGTGTCGGGTTCCAGGTGCTGGGGTTGCCGGACCCGTAATAGATCAGGTTCAGCGCGGGGTCGTAGCTGATCCAGCCCCAGGTGGCGCCGCCGCCGATCTTCCATTGATCACCCTGCCAGGTTTTCAGCGAACTGTTGGCGCCGACCGGCTGGCCCATCGACATGGTGGTGTTCGGATCGAACTTGATCTGATCGTCCGGACCTTCCGAGTAGGCGCGCCACGCCACCGAGCCATCCTTGATGTTGTAGGCGGTGATATGGCCTTGGACGCCGAATTCGCCGCCGGAGACGCCGACGAGAACCATGTCCTTGACCACGAGCGGGGCCGACGTGCCGGTCGCGCCCTTGGCCGGATTGTCGTCCTTCACCGACCAGTTCACCTTGCCGGATTGCGCATCCAGCGCCACCAGGCTGGTATCGGCCTGGTGCAAGAAGATCATGCCGTTGCCGTAAGCAACGCCACGGTTGACGGTGTCGCAGCACATCACCGGAATGACGTTCGAATCCTGCCTGGGCTCATAGGACCAGAGAATCCGGCCGCCATTGTTCAGGTCGAGCGCAAACACCTTGTTGGGGAACGGCGTCGACAAATACATGACATCGCCGATCACCAGCGGGCCGCCTTCATGGCCGCGCAGCACGCCGGTGGAGAACGTCCACACCGGATGCAGGTTCTTCGCCGTTGCGGTGTTGATCTGCTTGAGATCGCTGTAGCGCTGCGATGCGTAGTTGCCCGCAGGTATGGCCCACTGGCCAGACGTTTTCGACAGCTTGATCAGTTCGTCATTCGCGGTGGCAGGCGTGCCACCGATCATGGATACCGCGGCAACGCAGGTTGTTGCTGCCAGGAGTCGCATCTTCGACGTCATTACTAATCCCTCCTTCATGGGAGCCTTTGGCCATGACCCGGTCGCCGTTGGGGCGCGGTGGCAGGCTTGGGTCCGCGTATTCAGTCGTTGCGGGGTAGCGGTGCTTTCGCGCGCCTTCAGCACTCCATCATGGGAGGTGTTCCAAGCGCGTGCCGCGCAGGCCAGAAACAAGAACAACACCAAGCACGTGGCGCGCGCCACAGAAGCAGGCAAACAGGCCTGCGACATACGACAAACGCCGTGCGCCAGTATTTTGAATACGGTGGGCTATCGCCGCCTTATGAATGGCTTGTCCCAAACGCTACGTGTTCCTACCCTGGATGCCGCGGGGCATCGCCGCGGCAGAATGACGCTACCGCCGGTTGGTATCAAGCCACTTTCGCCCTGCTTCCGCTGCCGTACTACCTTTTGCCTATGGGGTCTCCCGTGCCAAACAGGCGAGTTATTTAATCGACTAATTGACAACTGATTTTTGTTGGTTGACAGGCTGTTAGCGGTCGTCACGCGGCGGTATGCCGCGGGGCGGCCGGACTTTTTCAACCCAAGCGGGAGGGCAGATTCGCGCATCAGGCATGCACGCGTGCGTTGCAGCATGACGTTTCTTGCGCGATGCGACACGCACCGGGCACCATCTAGCGCCGGCCGCCGGCAACCTTTCAGCTCGGCATCTGCTTCGGCACGTTGACCTCGCACCGCCAGCGTTTCAGGCGCCACTTTGGATGCTCGTCCAAGTAGGCCTGGGCCGACAATTCGGCGCTCACCATGCAGGCGACCGGGTCGGCATAGGTCGCTTCCGGGTCGCGCTTCTCAACGCACCGTGCCGCGTCGTTCGAGAGGCAATAGACGATGACAAGCTCGATCATGCCAAACCCCGAGATGGGCACCGCAGTGCCAGTTCCTTTGGACTATGGGCCCGCTCCTCGGACCCGCAAGCCGCGCCGCGCCGCTTTCCCGCTTCTTGCGAGCGAGGGGGGGCGGTGCCAGGGTGATACGCGGGCGGATGCTAAGTTGGACGCGCGAAAAAGGAGAATAATAGTGGAGTGGGTGCGCTATCTGATGGCCGCGAGCGTGCTGTCCTGCTGGGCCGGGCCCGCCGCATCGCAGGACTCTCATCATCCCAAGAACGACTATCCAACTGCCGCGCGCGCCGATTTCGTCATTGGCTGCCTCATGGAGCATCAGTTCAAGCATGAGGCGCTCGGCCTTTGCGCGTGCAAGATCGACGCCATTGCCGACGAGATGACGTACGACGAGTACGACCAGGCGGACACGATTCTCGGCGTGCAGCGCAATGGCGGCATGGGGCGGGCCAATGAACTATTCCGGGACACGCCGATCGCGCATCAAATCATGGCCAAGTTCCACCACGCCCAGGGCGACGCGGACAAGGTGTGCAAAGGGTAGCAAGGAAGGTAGGCCGGGGGCTCTGCCCCCTGGAGCTCCGCGAAGGACGAGTCGTTAGAACCTGTTTTTTAGGGGATTTTCTTAACAAAATGGAGTTTGGGGACGGGTCGCCGTCACGCGAACGCGTGCTTCGCACGACGAGGTCCAGGGGCAGCGCCCCTGGCCTTTCTTCTTCCCCGCCATCATGGCTTGACTTCCCCCTGTCGCCTCATTATCCCTCCGCGCTCTCGGCACCCCCGGTTCGCATCGGGGCGGATACCGGTCGCACTGGCACCAGAGCACGCGGCGCCGTCTTCCCCTTGGGAAGCCCTAGGCCGCGCGTTTCACCTGGCCCCGCATGGATGGGAATTCCCTCCAGTGCGGGCCGCGCCGTTTGCGATCGGGCACCCGCAGACCGCCGGTGGACGTGGCAAGGATTGAACGAGGGCTTATGCCGACCATCAACCAGCTAATCGCCAAGGGCCGCGAGCCCGCGGCCAAGCGTAACAAGGTGCCGGCGCTGCAGGGCTGCCCGCAAAAGCGCGGTGTCTGCACGCGCGTCTATACGACCACGCCGAAGAAGCCGAACTCCGCGCTGCGCAAGGTCGCGAAAGTGCGGCTGACCAACGGCTACGAAGTGGTGAGCTACATCCCCGGCGAAGGCCACAATCTGCAGGAGCACAGCGTGGTGCTGATCCGCGGCGGCCGCGTGAAGGATCTGCCCGGCGTGCGTTATCACATCCTGCGCGGCGTGCTCGACACGCAGGGCATCGCCAAGCGCCGCCAGCGCCGGTCGCTCTACGGCGCCAAGCGGCCGAAGTAAGAGGATATCGCACGATGAGCCGCCGCCGCCGCGCCGTGAAGCGCGAAATCCTGCCGGACCCGAAGTTCGGCGACATCGTCATTACGCGCTTCATGAACGCGCTGATGTACGACGGCAAGAAGTCCGTCGCCGAGGGCATCGTCTATGGTGCGCTCGATGTCATGAAGAAGCGCGGCGGATCGCAGGCCGATCCGATGCGTATGTTTCATGAAGCGCTGGAGAATGTGAAGCCGGCCGTCGAAGTGCGCAGCCGGCGGGTCGGCGGCGCCACCTACCAGGTGCCGGTCGAGGTGCGCACCGAACGCCGCCAGGCGCTCGCGATCCGCTGGATCATCGATGCGGCGCGCAAGCGCGGCGAGCACACGATGGAAGACCGGCTTTCGAACGAATTGCTGGACGCGGTGAACAACCGCGGCTCCGCGGTGAAAAAGCGCGAGGACACCCACCGGATGGCGGAGGCCAACAAGGCCTTTTCGCATTACCGCTGGTAATAACGACAACCCCGAAAGCACGCAGTTCCCTGACGGGACCTTGGAGAGACGACGATGGCAAAGGCGAAATTTGAGCGGAACAAGCCGCACTGCAACATCGGCACCATTGGCCACGTGGACCATGGCAAGACGTCGCTGACCGCGGCGATCACCAAGGTGCTGGCAAAGACAGGCGGCGCCACCTTCACGGCCTACGACCAGATCGACAAGGCGCCGGAGGAGCGCGCCCGCGGCATCACCATTTCCACCGCTCACGTAGAATATGAAACGAAGAACCGCCACTACGCGCATGTCGATTGCCCCGGTCACGCCGACTACGTGAAGAACATGATCACCGGTGCCGCGCAGATGGACGGCGCCATTCTGGTGGTCTCGGCCGCCGACGGCCCGATGCCGCAGACCCGCGAGCACATCCTGCTCGCGCGCCAGGTCGGCGTGCCGGCACTCGTCGTCTACCTCAACAAGATGGACATCGCCGACCCCGAGCTGGTCGAGCTGGTGGAACTCGAAGTGCGCGACCTGCTGACCAGCTACCAGTTCCCTGGCGACGACATTCCCATCATCAAGGGCTCGGCCGTCTGCGCGCTGGAAGACAAGCAGCCGGACATCGGCGAGAAATCGATCCTCGAGCTGATGGCGGCGGTGGACAGCTACATTCCGCAGCCGGAACGTGCGATCGATCGTCCGTTCCTGATGCCGATCGAAGACGTGTTCAGCATTTCCGGCCGCGGCACCGTGGTGACCGGCCGCGTCGAGCGGGGCGTGGTCAACGTGGGTGACGAGGTCGAGATCGTCGGCATCCGCCCGACGGTGAAAACCATCGTAACGGGTGTTGAAATGTTCCGCAAGCTGCTCGATCGCGGCGAGGCAGGCGACAATATCGGCGCTCTGCTGCGCGGGACCAAGCGCGAGGACGTCGAGCGCGGCCAGGTCGTCGCCAAGCCCGGCTCGATCACGCCGCACACCAAGTTCAAGGCCGAGGCCTATGTGCTGACCAAGGAGGAGGGTGGCCGTCACACGCCGTTCTTCACCAACTACCGGCCGCAATTCTATTTCCGCACCACCGACGTCACCGGCATCGTAAAGCTGCCGGACGGCGTGGAAATGGTGATGCCGGGCGATAACGTTTCGATGGATGTCGAGCTGATCGCGCCGATCGCCATGGATGAGGGTCTGCGTTTCGCCATCCGCGAAGGCGGCCGCACCGTCGGCGCCGGCGTGGTGGCCAGCATCACCGCCTGATTACCACGGTCACACGCCGCAAACCGAACCGGGACGCTTGAAAAAGACCATGGACAACCAGAACATCCGCATTCGCCTCAAGGCGTATGATCACCGCGTGCTGGACAACAGCACGAAGGAGATCGTCAATACGGCCAAGCGCACGGGTGCCCGGGTTCGCGGCCCGATTCCGTTGCCGACACATATCGAGCGCTTCACCGTGAACCGCTCGCCGCACGTCGACAAGAAAAGCCGCGAGCAGTTCGAAATCCGCACGCACCGCCGGTTGCTCGATATCGTCGAACCCACGCCGCAAACGGTGGACGCGCTGATGAAGCTCGACCTCGCCGCCGGCGTGGACGTCGAAATCAAGATCTAGCGCGGCCTTAGGGACAGAGAGACGACGCCATCATGCGCACAGGGCTGATCGCACGAAAGCTGGGAATGACCCGGCTGTTCAAGGAGGACGGGACGCATGTGCCCGTGACGGTTCTGCATCTCGATGCGGTGCAGGTGGTCGATGCGCGCACCCGGGAGCGGGATGGCTACACCGCCGTGCAGCTTGGCGCGACCCTGGCGAAGGTGAAGACCGTCACCAAGCCACAGCGCGGCCATTTCGCCCGCGTGAAGGTAGAGCCGCGCCGCCGCCTGGCAGAATTCCGAGTCGCCGCCGATGCGGTGCTGGAACCCGGCGCCATCATTACGGCAGCCCATTTCGTGCCCGGCCAGAAAGTAGATGTGACCGGCACCAGCAAGGGAAAAGGTTTCGCCGGCGGCATGAAGCGCTGGAACTTTGCCGGGCTCGAAGCCTCGCACGGCGTGTCCATCAGCCATCGCAGCCTCGGCTCGACGGGCAATCGTCAGGACCCGGGCAAGACCTTCAAGAACAAGAAGATGGCCGGCCATATGGGGCAGGACCGCATCACCACGCTCAACCTGGAAGTGGCGCGGGTGGATGTCGAGCAGGGGCTGATCATGATCCACGGCGCGGTTCCCGGCGCAAAGGGCGATTTCGTCCTGGTGCGTGACGCCATCAAGCGCGCGCGGCATCCGGACGCGCCCTATCCCGCAGCTTTGGCCGGTTGAGGATCGCGCGATGAAAATCGATATCATAACGCTCGACAACGGCGCCGGCGGCACCGCCGAATTGCCCGACGAGTATTTCGCCGCCACCCCGCGCCCCGACATCATGGCGCGCGTGGTGCACTGGCAGCAATCCAAGCGCCGGTCCGGCAATCACAAGGTCAAGGGGATGGGCGAGGTCAGCGGCACCACCAAGAAGCCTTACAAGCAGAAGGGCACCGGCAACGCCCGCCAGGGCAGCTTGCGCGCGCCGCAGTTTCGCACCGGCGGCGCCGTGCATGGCCCGGTGGTTCGCGACCACGGCTATGCGCTGCCGAAAAAGGTGCGCCGCCTCGGCCTGATCAGCGCGCTGTCGCAAAAGCACGCGGACGGCAAGCTCGTGGTGCTCGATGCTGCCGCCGCCGGCAGCCCCCGGACGAAAGATCTGGCGGCCAGGCTGAAGGTGCTGGGCTGGACCTCGGCGCTGGTGATCGACGGCACGGTGGACGGCAATTTCCGCCTGGCCAGCCGTAACATTCATGGGGTGGACGTGCTGCCGACGGTCGGCGCCAACGTCTACGACATTCTGCGCCACGACGTGCTGGCCATCACCGCGGCCGGCATCGAAGGCCTCAAGCAGCGCCTGGCCGGCAAGGGAGACGCGGCATGAACCGCATCGCCGCCGCCCATCACCGCGCCAAGCATCTGTCGCGCGAGGCCATGTTCGAGCTGATCCGCCGTCCCGTCATTACGGAAAAGGCGACGTTGTTAAATGAGCTCAACCAGGTCGTCTTCCAGGTCGCCATCACCGCGTCCAAACCGGAAATCAAGGCGGCGATCGAAGGGCTCTACAAAGTTAAGGTCGCCGCCGTGAACACCGTGTTGACCAAGGGCAAAACCAAGCGCTTCAAGGGACGTCCCGGCGTCCGCTCGGACGTGAAGAAGGCATATGTGTCGCTTGCCGCGGGTCAGTCGATCGACTTGACCAGCGGGCTGGCGTGAGGGCGCGACCATGGCACTGAAACAATTTAAACCCGTCACCCCGAGCCTGCGCGGCACGGTGCTGATCGACCGCAGCGAACTGCACAAGGGCAAGCCGGTCAAAGGCCTGACCGAGGGCAAGCCGCACAGCGGCGGCCGCAACAATCATGGTCGTACCACCAGCTTCTTCCGCGGCGGCGGCCACAAGCAGAGCTACCGGATCGTCGATTTCAAGCGCCGCCGCGCTGATGTGCCGGCCGTGGTCGAACGCCTGGAATATGATCCGAACCGCACCGCGTTCATTGCGCTGATCAAATATCAGGACGGCGAATTGTCGTACATCCTGGCGCCGCAACGCCTCAAGGTCGGCGACGCGGTCATTTCGGGTGCCAAAGTGGATATCAAGCCGGGCAATGCGATGCCGCTGGGCGCCATTCCGGTCGGCACCATCATCCATAATATCGAGCTCAAGCAGGGCGCCGGCGGCAAGGTTGCGCGCGCGGCCGGCACTTACGGCCAACTGGTCGGCAAGGATGCGGGCTACGCGCAGGTCAAATTGCAGAGCGGCGAATTGCGCGTGGTGCGCGCGGAATGCATGGCGACCGTCGGCGCCGTATCGAATGCCGACAACATGAACCAGCATATCGGGAAGGCCGGTCGCAACCGCTGGCTAGGGCGGCGTCCGCATAACCGTGGCGTCGTGATGAACCCGGTCGATCACCCGCACGGCGGCGGCGAGGGCCGCACCAGCGGCGGCCGTCACCCGGTGACGCCGTGGGGCAAGCCGACCAAGGGCGCCAAGACGCGCAAGAACAAGCGTACGGATAAGCTGATTATCCGTCGCGCCAGTAAGGGCAAGTGAGATGCAGTTAGCGAAGAAGGCGGGGGGCTTTGCCCCCTCGACCCCCGTCGTGCGCAGCACGCATTCGCGTGACGGCGTGCCGCCGGCGTCGAAAGCGCTGCGCGGCATAAACGTTCTTGT
>CAJCIS010000153.1 GCA_903970435.1 Acidobacteriota bacterium
ACGCTGCCATCCGATCCTGATGCGGTCTATGATCGCACCGTGGTGATGCAGGCCGGTGACATTGCGCCGATGGTGACGTGGGGCACCAGCCCGGAGGCGGTGGCGCCGATTACCGGCGCGGTGCCCGACCCCGCCGATGAGGAAGACGCGGCCAAGCGTGCGCAGATGCATCGCATGCTGGACTATATGGCGCTGACACCCGGCCAGCTCCTGGCGGACGTTTCGATCGACGTGGTGTTCATCGGCAGTTGCACCAATGCGCGCATCGAGGATTTGCGCGCCGCGGCCGATGTGGCGCGCGGCCGGCATGTGGCCGCGGGTGTGCGGGCCATGGTGGTGCCGGGCTCGGGGCTGGTGAAGCAGCAGGCGGAGGCGGAGGGGCTGGACCGTGTATTGCTGGAGGCCGGCTTCGAGTGGCGCGAGCCTGGCTGTTCGATGTGCCTCGGCATGAATCCCGACAAATTGACGCCGGGTCAGCGTTGCGCCAGCACATCGAACCGCAATTTCGAGGGCCGGCAGGGACCGGGCGGACGCACCCACCTGCTGTCGCCGGCGATGGCCGCCGCCGCCGCCGTCACCGGCCGCCTCACCGACGTTCGGACACTTTTCTGATGGAAGCATTCACCGTTCTGACCGGCATCGCGGCGCCGCTGCCGCTGGCCAATGTCGATACCGACAAGATCATACCGGCACGTTTCCTCAAAACCATCAAGCGGAGCGGTCTTGGGATCAACCTGTTCGATACGTTGCGCTACGACGAGGCGGGCGGTGAGCGGCCGGATTTCGTGCTCAACCAGGAACCTTACCGGCGCGCGCAGATCCTGATTGCGCATGAGAATTTCGGCTGCGGGTCGTCGCGCGAGCACGCGCCGTGGGCGCTGCTGGATTTCGGCATCCGTTGCATCATCGCGCCGGACTTCGCCGACATCTTCTACAATAATTGCTTCAAGAACGGCATTCTGCCGGTGCGCCTGCCGCGCGCGGTGTGCGATGAGCTGATGCAGGATGCGCGCCTGGGCGGCAATGCGCGGATGACGGTGGATTTGCAGGCGGAAGTGGTTGTGCGGCCGAACGGCGAGAGGATCCCGTTCGAGTTGGACGCGCATCGGCGCCATATGCTGCTGGAAGGGCTGGACGAAATCGGCCAGACGCTGGCGCGCGCGGCGTCCATTGAACAGTTCGAGGCCGAGCGGCAAGCCAATTTGCCGTGGCTGCCAAAAATCGCCGTCGGCTGAGCCGCGGCAGGGAGATATTTGATGGCCGACACGCGGAAGCTTCTCATATTGCCGGGCGATGGCATCGGGCCCGAAGTGATGCGCGAGGCACGCCGCATTCTCGACTGGCTGGATCGCAAGCGCGGCATTCATTTCGAGCTGGAGGACGACCTGGTCGGGGGCGCCTCCATCGACGCGCGCGGCACGCCGCTGTCGGACGGCACCTTGGCGCTGGCGCGCGACGCGGACGCCATCCTGTTCGGCGCGGTGGGGGGCCCGGCGTGGGAGAAGCTCGGCTTCGACAAGCGGCCGGAAATCGCCATTCTGGGATTGCGCCGCGAACTTGGCTTGTTCGCCAATCTGCGGCCGGCGAAGGTGTACGATCCGCTGGTGTCCGCGAGCACGCTGAAGCCGGAGGTGGTCCGCGGCCTCGACATCATGATCGTGCGCGAGAGCACCGGGGGGATTTATTTCGGCGAGCCGCGCGGCATCGAAACGCTGCCGGACGGGCAGCGCCGGGGCGTGAACACCGAGGTTTATACCACATCCGAAATAGAACGCGTGGGCCGGGTGGCGTTCAACCTGGCGCAGGGGCGGACCAAGCGTGTGGCCAGCGTGGAGAAATCCAATGTCATGGAGAGTGGCCTGGTGTGGCGCCAGGTGATGACCGCGCTGCGCGATGCCGAATTCCCGGACGTGGAGCTGACGCACGTGCTGGCCGACAATTGCGCCATGCAACTGGTGCGCGCGCCCAAGCAATTCGATGTCGTGGTAACCACCAACCTGTTCGGCGACCTGCTGAGCGACCTCGCGGGTCAGCTCACCGGCAGCCTGGGTATGCTGCCGTCGGCCACGCTGGGCGCGGTGCGGCCGGACGGAGGGCGCCACGCACTGTACGAACCGATCCACGGCAGCGCGCCCGACATTGCGGGCCGCGGTGCCGCCAACCCGCTGGCGCAGATTCTCAGCCTGGCCATGCTGCTGCGCTACAGCTTCGAGCTGACCGCCGAGGCCGCGCTGATCGAGGCGGCGGTGGTGCGCGTGCTGGCGAACGGCTTGCGCACGGCCGACATCATGGCGCCGGGGGCGGCCCGCGTGGGCACCGGCGTGATGGGCGAGGCGGTGCTGCGCGAGCTGGACAAGGTGCCCCAATAGGCCGGATGGGGTTGCACCCGGCGGGTCGCTGGGCTACACCGCGCCGCTTCACGCCCCTGGCCGGGCGCCCGTAGCTCAATTGGATAGAGCACCAGACTACGAATCTGGGGGTTGGAGGTTCGAGTCCTTCCGGGCGCGCCAAAGGCAACAGATAAAAGTTTTTTGTTTCTTTTTTTCAAAAAAGAAATACTTCCTTCTTTTCCGAGGCGCCAGCTTTGACCACCCATCCTGCCGCGGTGTCCGTACGGAATGTTACGAAAACCTACGCGTCCGGCTTTACGGCGTTGCAGCCGGTCGACCTCGACATTCGTTCCGGTGAAATATTCGCGTTGCTCGGCCCGAACGGAGCCGGCAAGACGACGCTTATCGGCATCATCTGCGGCATCGTGAACGCCACCACCGGCGTGGTGCTGGCCGACGGGCATGATGTGGTCACGGATTTTCGCAAGGCACGCAGCAAGATCGGCCTGGTGCCGCAGGAATTGACGACGGACGCGTTCGAGACGGTGCTGGCGACGGTGACATTCAGCCGCGGGCTGTTCGGCAAGCGCGCCGATCCGGCCTATGTGGAAAAAGTGCTGCGCGACCTTTCGCTCTGGGATAGGCGCAACAGCAGGATCATGACCTTGTCGGGCGGCATGAAGCGGCGCGTGATGATTGCCAAGGCGCTGTCGCACGAGCCGCGCATATTGTTCCTCGACGAGCCGACCGCCGGCGTGGACGTGGAGCTGCGCCGCGACATGTGGCAAATGGTGCGGGGTTTGCGCGCCTCGGGTGTCACGATTTTTCTCACCACGCATTACATCGAGGAAGCCGAGGAGATGGCCGACCGGATCGGCGTCATCAACGGCGGCCGCCTTCTGCTGGTGGAGGACAAGGCGGCGCTGATGCGCAAACTCGGCACGTCGCATCTGGTTGTCACGGTCCGCCAGCCGCTCGCCGAAATTCCCGCCGCACTGGCGAAATTCGACCTTGCCCTGGCGGCCGGCGGCACCGAGCTGGTCTATAGTTACGACGCCCATGCGGACGATAACGGCCTGGCCGCCCTGCTCCACGCGCTGAACGGTTCGGGCCTGGCGGTCGCAAATCTCCGCACGCACGACAGTTCGCTCGAGGAAATATTCGTCAATCTGGTGCATAAATCGCCATGAACCTGGGCGCCGTGAACCTGCTTGCCATTCGGGCGATCTATCTGTTCGAAATGAGCCGGATGTGGCGCACGCTGCTGCAAAGCATCGTCTCGCCGGTGATCTCCACCTCGCTCTACTTCGTGGTGTTCGGGGCCGCCCTTGGGTCTCGCATGAAAGCGGTCGACGGGGTCAGTTATGGCGCCTTCATCGTGCCCGGACTGATCATGCTCTCGCTGTTGACGCAGAGCATCGCCAACGCATCGTTCGGCATCTACTTTCCGAAGTTCACCGGCACGATATACGAAATTCTCTCGGCCCCGGTAACGGCCGGCGAGATCGTGCTGGGCTACGTCGGCGCGGCGGCCAGCAAATCGCTGCTGCTCGGCCTGATCATTCTGGCAACCGCACGAATGTTCGTCCATTTCGGCATTGCGCATCCGGGCGTCATGGTGCTCTTCCTGGTGCTGACCTCGGCGACCTTCAGCCTGTTCGGCTTCATTATCGGCATCTGGGCGGACAGCTTCGAAAAGCTGAACCTGACGCCGTTGCTGATTGTGACACCGCTGACGTTCCTGGGCGGCAGCTTTTATTCCATCAACATGCTGCCGCCATTCTGGCGAACGGTGACTTTGTTCAATCCGGTGGTTTACCTGGTGAGCGGATTTCGCTGGAGTTTCTTCGGTGCATCGGACGTCAGCATACGCGCCAGCCTCGGCATGACATTGGCTTTCATGGTGCTGTGCCTGGCGGTTGTTCGGTGGATTTTCGCAACGGGCTATCGGTTGAAGCCATAGAAGGAAGGAAGTCGTTCTTTTTTGAAAAAAAGAACCAAAAAACTTTTGCTCATGCGCGTCAGGCTGAGGCCGCTCTAGCGAGAAACGGTTTTTTGGTTCTTTTTTTCAATAAAGAACGATTTCCTGCTTTCTCAAAACCACATATCCCGAACGCAACGACCATCCGCCGGCAGGTCCTCGGACGTATTCAGCCCGTCAAAATGATCGATCGCCAGATCCGCGACGGCTTCCGGCGGCGCCAGCCGTACATTGACGGCTATTCTCAAGCGGCCGTCTTCCCGCTTCTTCAGGCCGCGCCAGGCCACAACGCACGCGCAGGTAGGACAGAAAAGGATTTCGAGCGTAGGATCGGGCATGCCGGCATGGGTGTAGGTGCGCATTGGCCCCGTGACGTGGATGCGCTCATCGGCGTCGTCGTAGGCCCAAAGAACGCCATAGCGGCGGCATAGCGTGCAATTGCACGCCGTGATGGCGCCAGGGTCGCCTTCCAGCGTCCAATGACACGCGCCGCAATGACAAACGCCCGTAATCATCTGGGTATTGTGCGCCTAGGCTGATGATAGGCAAGGGGGCAAGCAAGAAGTTCTTTTTTGAAAGAAAGAACCAAAAAACTTTTGCTTGTTTGACGGTTCATATACCCCTGCAGGAATGCCTATGAACCTTTCACCTCTGGTGGCCGCGACAGTCCTGATTTGCGTTGCCATGTTGCTGGCGCTGGTCCAGCCGCGATGGCCGCTCTGGTGCCGCGCGATCTGGCGGCTGGCCGTGTTTGTCAGCCTCACGCTTTTGTTGCAGCGCGTTCTTGGTTCGCCGCTGCATCCGAATTACGGTACGGCCAACGCCAAGGATGAAATCTGGGCGCGCTTCATCGAGGCAGCGTGGTGGGTGATCGGCGCGCGCGGACTGGTGGGCATTGTGCGCCTGGCGGTGTTCATGGAACATCGCGCCCGCGAAACGCAGATCATCTCCGACCTGCTCGCCGGCATGATCTATATCGCCACCGCGCTGGCGGTGGTCAATTTTGTCTTCCAGGTGCCGATCAGCGGGCTGCTCGCAACCTCGGGTGTGCTCGCCATCGTGCTGGGCCTGGCGCTGCAAAGCACGCTCGCGGACGTGTTCTCCGGCATCGCGGTCGGGCTCGAGCGGCCGTTCCGGGTGGGCGACCTGCTGTGGGTGGAAGGCGGCAACATCGATGGCCGCGTGGTTCAGGTGAACTGGCGGTCCACCCAGATCGCGACCGCCGAGGGCAACATCGCAACCGTTCCCAACAGCGTCATCGCCAAGGCGCGGCTGGTGAACCGCAGTCTGCCGACGCCGATGCGGCGGGACAAGATAGAGCTGCGTATCGAAAACGCGGCGCCGCCGCCGGTCTGCATGACGACGATGGATGCCGCCACAAAATCCTGCCTGCTGCTGCTGGACGTGCCCGCCCCCGTCATCGAGTGCACATCCCTGGCAGGCGACGGCAACGTTTTTCAGATCTGGTTCTCGGTGAGCGACGCGGACCATCTGGGCAGCGCGCGTACGGAATTGCTCTCGCAATTGCATCGTTATCTGCGCCATGCCGGCATTTCGTTCGGCGTTGCCGGGCTGGCCCCGGTGCCCGCGGCGGCACCGTTCGACTGCGCCGCGCTGATCGCCGCGTCGGACCTGTTCGGCGGCATCGAACCGTCCCAGCGGGACCTGATCGCCCAGCATCTCACCGAGGTTCGGCTGCAGCCCGGCGACGTGCTGATTACGCAAGGCATGGTTCCGACGGCATTGTTCCTGGTGGCGAGCGGCACGTTGGAAATCACGGTGCAACGGCCCGGCGAGGCGCCGCATGTGGCGCATCGCATGGGGCCGGGCGAATCGGTCGGCGCCGTCGGCCTGATTACGGGATCGCCCTACGCGGCCACGGCAACGGCGATAACCCCGGCCGTGGTGTACCGGCTCGACAAGGCCGCGATTGCGGCCGCCGTGGCGCAAATGCCGGCCCTGCGCGAAGGGCTGCAAGCAGCCGCCGAACGCGGCCAGGCGGCGTTGCGGCGTGACGCCACCGCGCCGGAAAATCACGCCCCCGCGCACCCGGAACTGTTCCGCGCCACCTTGCGGAGCTTCCTGAACCTGCTCGGACATTAGAGCATTATCAGCCTGACTGGAATCGTGCCTGTCGAGCCGGCGGCCTGAGGGCTGATGAAAATGCCCGCTCAGACAAGCGCGAAGGAAGCCGTTCTTTCTTGAAAAAAAGAACCAAAAAACGTCTTACTGCTACAGGCCATACCGATCTTGCACGGTTTGGACCGGCAGCAACGGGCAACAATGCTTGCAACCACTGCCCCGCCTTCTTATCATTTTTCAAAACGACGCCCTGCTTCCCGCTTTCTCGTTCCGTCCCACGATACTCAGAATCATCGCCCCGAACACCGCCCCCCCCGCGGTAAAAGCCGCCAGCCCAATAAACATCCGCACCCTTATATTGTGCGCCTCGAGGGCAAACGCCGCGAACATCCGCCGGCGTTCGGCGGCAACCCGGCTCGCGATATCGCCCGGTCCCGCAAGAATAGGGTCGGCACTGTCATCCAGCGCCGGTCGCAGCGCCTCCAGCCGCGCCGCCGCGTCCGGTGCCGCGGCGGCGGCGAGGGCCTGGTCCAGCACGGCGTTCCGCGCCAGCGCATGGGCGTAGGGCACCTGCGCGCCGTAAATGCCGGCGGCGCCCACCAGACCCACCGCCCCGAACGTGGCCACCAGAAATCCGGTCCACGTCGCATTGTCACCGCGCAAATTCTGCTCCCCGGCCGAGCTTATGTCCCGGCAGGCGGCGTGTAGCGCGCGCCGGCGCCGCGTTCAAACGCACGCACGCCCCCCAACCCCCTTGATTTGCCAAATCTAAATGCTCCGGAAACCTTTCGACAGCATGTTCTTCCCCGCGGAAGGCGGTGGGCCATGCAGACCGGACAGGCACAGCGAAGGGTCGGCGACGGACGTCTGGAGGATTACGTGAGAGCGGTACCCATGCTGGCCCCCTATCAACCGCGGTCTCGTCCGCCGGAGACTGTGCGTACCAAATGGCCGCCCAAGCGCGCCGCCGCGGTCACCGCGCTCTGGGGTTCGGGCTTTGTCGGCCCCGGCGGCAAGCAGGAAACCCTGCGGCTGACCGAGCCGCTGGGCCTCAACAGCAGCGCGTCCCTGCTGCTGCTGGGTGGCGGCATGGGGGGGCCGGCCGAAGCGGTCGTGGACACGTTCGGCAGTTGGGTCGCGAGTTTCGAGGCGGATGAGGAGCTGGCCCAGATTGCCGAGGAACGGCGCGCCCGCCATCCCGCCGGCCGGCGCATGCAGGTGGCCGGCTGGGACCGCAGCAACCCAAGTTTTGGCAACAACAATGCGCATCACGCCATGGCGCTGGAGGCCGCGCGCGGCGCGCCGATGGAGGCGATGCTGCACGCAATGGCCGTCGCCCTTCGCCCGCAAGGCCATGTCGTGGTGACGGAAATGGTCGGCGACAGTCTCGCGGCGGCGCAGGATCGCGAATTCGCCGCCTGGTGCCGCCTGGAAAACCGCGCGCCCGACCTGCCACGGCTGGACCATGTCACCGCCGCCCTGGCAAGGCTTCATTTCGACGTGCGCGTGGTCGAGGATCTGTCCGACCGCCATGTCGCGGCAACCATGGCGGGTTGGCGCGCGGCGGTCAAAGCCATGGCGCAGGGCCCCAAGCCCGACGCCGCCGTCGCCGCCGCCTTCGTCAACGAGGCCGAGTTGTGGCTGCTGCGCATCCGCCTGATGCGCCGTTTCGGCTTCCGCCTGGTCCGCTGGCACGCCGTCCGCGCTGCTTAAAACGACAAAAGTTTTTTGGTTCTTTTTTTCAAAAAAGAACTGCTTCCTTCTCCTATCCCCCGTGCCGCTTGGGTCGTGGGTCAAACTAAGGCGGCACCCGCCCGAACTGACACACGACCGCCGCTTGACACGGGTAGATGCGCAGGGCTATCCGCCCGCCTCCAACAAGGTCGTGTCATGAAGATCCGTAACAGCCTGCGGGCGGCGAAAGTCCGCGACAAGAATTGCCGTGTCGTCCGGCGGCGTGGGCGGGTCTATGTCATCAATAAGAAGAACCCCCGCATGAAGGCGCGGCAGGGCTAGCGGCTTCAACCTGACTGGAAAATCGTGAGCGTCCGCCGGGCCGCTCCGGGTTGTTGTTTGCAGAGCCTTTGTATCAGCCTCGCGGTTCTCGCCTCAATCGGCCGACCCCCGTCAGGCTGAAATGGCTCAACCACCCTTTCTTCTGGCCTTTTCGCCGGTCCGGGCTAAGTTTGCCGCATGTTAGCGCAACCCCTCCCCAAGCAGGACGTCCTGCACCGCCGCGATGCCATCATCGCCGGCCTGCGCCGCCTGCTTCCCGGCGAGGCCGTGATTGCCGAGCCGCTGCGTCTCAAACCCTACGAAACCGACGGCCTGGCCATCTACCGCCAGCCCCCGCTCGCGGTCGTCCTGCCCGGCACCACCGAGCAGGTCGCCGACATCCTGCGCTTCTGCCATGCCAACGGCATTCGCGTGGTCCCCCGCGGCGCCGGCACCTCGCTCTCCGGCGGCGCCCTGCCGCTCGCCGACAGCGTGGTCATCGGCCTGGCGCGCATGAACCGCATTCTCGACATCGACTTCGCCGACCGCTGCGCCGTGGTGCAGGCCGGCGTCACCAACCTGGCCATCACCGGCGCGGTCGCCGATCGCGGCTTCTTCTACGCCCCCGACCCCTCCAGCCAGCTCGCCTGCATGATCGGCGGCAACGTCAACATGAATTCCGGCGGCGCGCACTGCCTGAAATACGGCGTCACCGCCAACAACCTGCTCGGCCTGCGCGTCGTCACCATCGAGGGCGATGTCATCGACATCGGCGGTGCCCACCTCGACGCGGCCGGATATGACTGGCTCGGCCTGCTCACCGGCAGCGAGGGCATGCTGGCCGTGGTTACCGAAGTCACCGTGCGGATCCTGCGCGCCGCCGAAGGGGCGCGCGCCATGCTGGCCGGATTCGCCTCCAACGAAGTCGCCGGCGCCTGCGTCGCCGCCATCATCGGGTCCGGCATCATTCCAGAT
>CAJCIS010000154.1 GCA_903970435.1 Acidobacteriota bacterium
GAAATCCGGCCGAGGCGCGCGCAGCACCGCAATGCATGGTTTCGGCCCGGTGAATGCCTGCGCCTGATCTATGACGAATTACGTGATGCGTCGGAGCCGCTGTCAACGCGTGACCTTGCCGAGCGGATCATCAGCCGCCGCGCAATCAGGCTGGATGACGAACGCAGCCGCGATCTGATTCAGCACACAATCCTGAGCTCGCTCAACCGCGAAGGCGCTACGCTCACCCGCCTGCAGCGGGGTGGCACTATGTGTTGGCAGCTCGCTCAGGCGGCGTGAGCGCGTTGCCAATAGCCGCAGAAATCAACCGAAGGTCGGCACTGCATTGCCAGACGGACTACGCCATGCACCTGCTCGCCATTGCTGATGCGGCGCATATCCTCCCGCCACGCAGACTCCTGTGCATAGCGTGCGACCTCGTTGCAGAAGGCGGCAACTGCGAGCAAATAGGTTCGCAATGGTAGTTTGTGCCAGGCGAACAAGGTGCCTGAGGTAACAGTAAAATCGGCGCGGCAGGCTTTACAGCGCCAGCGCATCTCGCCAGTGTCCCGTGGACACGGGTAGCAGATAAGGCAGCCGCACTCCGGGCATTTTGGTTTTCCATCGGTATCCGGCCAGCGCATCCGCAAAAAACACGTTCCGGACGCCTTACTCGGACATCCGCATGATCTTGGCGGCGCTCAGCGAGCGGGCCGTGACTGAGAGAAGGAAATGTTGCGCCATAGTGTCCAAAGAAGGTGCCGAATCGGTATCTTCTTGCCAGCTCCGAGGGAAAAGTACAACCCCTTTCTCGCTGGTGGTGGATGCTACAAAACAATTCCCGGGCGCGCGCCCCCTGCGGGAGTAGAAACGGCCCGGGGAAGTTTCTTAGGAAGACCGGAAAATCGTTGTTCTGCGGGCTTTCTGATCGCTTTGTATTGTATCCTGCTACCCTGCGGCCCGATGTGATACACTTTTCGCGACATCATCCCAAAACGTCCTAAAATGGCCCCTTCCCTGCCGGCCCCGATCCAGCTGCCGCTCTTCGCGAAAGCCGCCAGCCTGGTGCGCGTGCGGCCGGAAAGGATTGAGTTTCGATTCTACCGCATGGAGGTGTGCCCCCACCCGTTCGGCCGCGCCCTGCTGTTGCGGCAGTGGGGGCGTATCGGCACCAAAAGAAGGCGCAGGCTCGATCTACATCCCGATGCCGGCGCCGCGGTGAATGCGCTGGCGCAGTTCCTCAATGCCAAGCGCCGCCGCGGCTATCAGGATCGGACCGCATGACTAGGGCCGCCGGAAAGAGGGGCGGGTAGACAAAGCGCCAAGTAGCCCGGGGAATTGCACCCCGAGCCTCTGACAGAACCGTAATTGAGGCTCTCGCCTCATACGGCTCGTGCCACCCACGAAAGCTGCCGCCTTCCGCCGACACTGACAGGTTCCTCCGGTTTCCCGCTGACCTGCCGGTGCCGAGGCGAGTGAACCGCCCCCTTCGCTTCATCCCCATTGCAGGGACTTCATAACTACTACTGGGCAGTCCGCCGTTGGGCGCCGCATCAGTACTTTCGGCCTCACGGTTTCGCCGCTTGCGCCTTTTCCTTTTGCATCGGCGGACAAGTTCCAGAGCCAAGACGAGATTCAAGCCCCGGAACGCGCAAGCGGGTTTGCGTGCGAGGGTAGAGTCCAAATAGGTAGGCTGCGGCGACTCGGGAACCGCAACACCTTGACGAGAGACGCTCAGTGCCAATGCTTACGCGAGTTATCCACAGGCCTGAGACTTATCCCCTGGACTCTTCCCACGTCAAAATTGGACTTCACCCTCGCGACTCGCGAAATACACTGGACTTCACCCTCACACCTAATAACCTAATCTAATAATTCTTCCGAGTAGCCTGCGTGGGTAAAGTCCAAGTTGCGCAAACCGATTTCTTCGTTTCCAGTGCACCGCATGGGAACAGTTCATCAACTCATTGAGCGGCACGGGGCTACACAAGCCAAGGCCATGGCTGAAACGGCAGCAGAGCGCGCCGCTATCGACGCTGCAGCCCAGGTCATGTGTGAGGAAGAAAGTAGGCTGGGCATTACGCACGCCGGCTTCGCCATGACGTCCCTACCGCACAAGAGGCTTGACGGGCCGCTTTGGCGCAGAGTCGGGGGCTCTACAACCTTGCTGATAGAGAGCGGTCGAGATGTGCAAGGCAGCTTTGTAGGCGTCCCATACGGCAGCATGGCCAGGCTAATTTTGCTTTACCTGCAGACCGAGGCTATCCGAACCAACAACCCCGAAGTCGACCTGGGCCGGTCCATGAATTCGTGGATCAGCCGGATGTCGATGTCGGTTGGTGGCCGAACCTACCAGTTGGTACGCGAGCAGGCGCGCCGAATTTCCGCGTGCCGCCTCACCTTCCTAACGGCTGCTGCGGGGGCCGAACAGCGATTAAACGGTGCCTTTGTCCGCGGCGCCATCTCACTGGCTGGCGTGCAGAGCGAAGGGCGCCAGACAGCCTTATGGGAGGAGCGGGTAAGACTGGACGAGGGCTTCTGGGCATCCCTGCGGGAACATCCGGTGCCGGTGCGTGAGGAGGCGATCTTCGCGATCGGCACGCGAAGCATGGCAATGGATGTTTATATCTGGCTGGCGTATCGGCTCCACGCGCTCAGCAAGCCCACACCAATCACCTGGACGGCCGTGCAGGGGCAGTTTGCCGGCGGCTACAAGGATGCGCGGTTCATGCGGCCGGTCTTCCTCGACGCGCTGCAACTCGCCATGGCAGTTTACCCGGAGGCTCGGGTCGAGATAGATGGAAAGCGAGGCATCACCTTGTACCCGTCGCCGCCGGCTGTGCCTCGTCTAATTGCCAAGCGGCTGGGGCTTTAGTTTGGACTTCACCCTCATTCAAGGCGAAGGACGAAAACCGTCCCGGACAACGCTCGCGAGCTGAGCGTGGCCCGCGTTGCTTGGGCAGAAGGCCCGTCCATGCAAAAACGTACGGAGCGCACTGCACGCAATGTTGAGGTCGGCTAAACGTCGAGGATTTGTCGGCGGCATCGGTGGGCAGAATAGCTCGGGCATGCCCAACTCACCACAACCGCGATCTACGCCAATGCCGTCGGCGCCGAGGAAAAGGATATCGCCAGCTGCATGTGGCGATGAAAATGGCCTGTGCTGCTGAGAGGAACAGAAAACCGGCATAAGGCCTCCTACCCTTCAATGACCCGGTAAATCGTCGCGGGATGGACGTTGAAGGTCCTGGCCACGGCGCTGATTGATTTCCCGTCCTTGACCAGTTCCCGGGCTAATTCCTGTTGGTCGAGGCGCATTTTCTTTGGCCGACCGAAGGTTACGCCGCGTGCTTTCGCGGCCACCCGGCCGTCGTTTGTCCAACTGATAATGCGGGTGCGTTCGAACTCAGCGATGCCGGCGAAGATCGTCATGACCATCCGTCCGGAAGGGCTTGTGGTGTCGGCCCATGGTTCATCAAGTGACTGTAATCCTGCGATTTTCTCAGTCAGTCGCTCGGCTATGCGCAGGAGTTCGGAAGTGGAGCGCGCCAGGCGGTCCGTAAGCGTCCGGTCTGCACCGTGGGCGGCCTTCGCTTGGCTGGTGTAATATAGGGGCGCGTAGTCGCCCACGACTGTCGGACGTGGGCGCACCGGTGCTGCTGGCTCTTCCCTGAATTTTTGGAGCAGGTGTGTGAGGTCGGATTCTTTGGGTTACGAGGCTTGCCCGGGTGGCGGCTTGTTGATGCGCCATGGCAGCAGCTCGTCGATCCTGTTGATCGGATGACCCTCGGCAATCCGGGTCAGGACATCCTTCAGATAGGCTTCCGGATTCGCGCCGTTGAGGCGTGCGGTCTGCACGATGGTATAGATGCTGGCGGCGCGGACGCCACCCGTGTCAGATCCCGCGAAAAGATAATTCTTTCTGCCCAAAGCTATGGGCCGCATACCGTTTTCGGCGATGTTGTTGTCGATCTCCAGCCGGCCGTCGGTCAAAAACCGTGTGAGCGCCTGCCGCCGATTGATCGTGTAGCGGAACGCCACAGCGAGTGCCGACTTGGCCGACAATTTGGCGCAGGTAGCTTCCGCCCAGACAAAGAACGCCTCGATCAACACTGCGGCCTCACGCCGATGGGTCACGCGCTCGGCGGCCGGGGCGAAGGCGGCTTTGGCTTCGATGGCATAGATCGCCGCGATCCGGTCAAGTGCCTCGCGGGCGACAGGGGATTTGGTGTGCTCCCATTGATCGAAGAATTCCCGTCTGCAATGCGCCCAGCAGGCGACTTCCGTAATCGGCCCGGGCTTGGTCCGCGCTTCATCATACAGCGCAGCAAAACCGGTATAGCCGTCAGCCTGCAGAAAGCCGGCAAAACTTGCCAGATGTGTGGCTGGATGGGCGCCGCCGCGGTCGGGGCTGTAGAAATAGGCCGCGGCCGGCGGCGCATCGCCGCAGAACGGCCGGTCGTCGCGCACATAAATCCACAGCCGGCCGGTGGCCGTGCGGCCGAGACCTGGGCTCAGCACCGGCACCGTGGTGTCGTCGCCGTGGATCTTGTCGCCGGCAAAGACATGCCGCCTGATCGCCTCGACCAGCGGCGCGAGCAGCCAGGCCGCCTGGCCAACCCAGTCGCATAAGGTGGAGCGGTCAAGCTCCATGCCTTCGCGCGCGTAAATCTCGCATTGGCGATAGATCGGCAGATGATCGAGATATTTCGAGACCAGCAGATGCGCCAAGGTGGCGGGGGTGGCGCGGCCCCGCGGCGTTGGCATGGGAGGCGCGGGCGCCTGGGTGATGGCGTCGCACGAACTGCAGGCGAATTTCGGCCGCACATGCCGGATGACGCGAAAATGTCCCGGCACGTAGTCGAGTGATTCACTGACATCCTCGCCAAGCTTCTTCATCGTGCCGCCGCAATCCGGGCAGGTACAGCCGCCGTTATTGGCAGGCTGCAGCACCACATCTTCGCGCGGCAGATGTTCGGGCAGGGGTTTGCGCTTGGGCTTGGATTTGCCGGGCGGCGCTATCGGGGCTTCGGCTGGCTGGTCCCCCGCTTGCCGGGCGTCTTCTTCGGCCTGGGCCGCCTCCAGTTCTTCGAGCTGAAATTCCAGCTGCGCGATCTTGGCGGTAATGCGTTCTGAGGAGCGGCCAAACTGCATGCGCCGCAATTTGGCGATCTGGAATTTCAGTTTTTCGATTTCCAGGCTGTAGAGCTGCACCGCATTGCGTGCCGCACGCAGTTCCTGCTGGCAGGCCCGCGCAAATTCACGCAGGGCGACTGGATCATCCGGCAATTCGGCGGTAGCGAGCGACATGTCTCAATCTAGCAAGCCTGGTACTGACAGTACAGCCATTATTGCGAATCGGTGCCTTGTCAGATCAGCAATGGTTTTGGCGTCGGCGCGGGCGCTATCGTGCGCCGCCAGTCCATTGCTTCAACGAGAATGGCGAATTGCGCCGGCGTCAATGTCATCGCCCCGTCGGTGATCGGCGGCCACACGAAGCGGCCTTTCTCCAGCCGCTTGGCGATCAGCCATAAGCCGCTGCCGTCCCAGTACAGGCCTTTGAAATAATCCCCGCGTTTGCCACGAAAAATAAACAGGTGCCCGCTGAATGGGTCCGCCTCGATGATATCTTTCGCTTTCGCGGCCAAGCCGTCAAATCCGTTGCGCAAATCAACGGGACGGCACGCCAGAAACACTTTGGTGCCAGGTGCGAGGCTGATCACGCCGCACCCTTCATCGCGCGCAGCACGCGCGACAGCGCCTTCTCGTTGACGAAAGAATCGACACTGAGCCGCGCGCCATTGGCAAGTGCGATCTCGATGCTGCCCGCACGCGCGTCGCCAGGCGAGGATTGCGGGACAGAGTCAGCCGCCGGCGGCGCCAGCAACGGCGCGGCCTGCCGCCGCGCCTTGCTCAGCACGCCAACCGGCACAAACGTCAGTGGCTCGGGGGCACCCAGTGCCAGCGCCGCGGCCTTCCGCGCTGCTCGCCAATTATAGAGCAGGCTCTCCGATAGACCGTGCCGTCGCGCGACCAGGCGCACACGCCCACCTTCCGCGTCGATCTCCGCCAACAGCGCGGCTTTCTCCTCCGCACTCCAGACCCGCCGCCGCTCCACCGGGCCCAGCACGTCCATATTCGCCACAATGTACCTCCTTCTGGACTCCAGAGAGTGCCTCTGGGGTCCACAAGGATCAGGATTGGCAGTCCGCGCCGCTACACGGCCGAGACCGGACGCTTACACCCGACCTTGGGTATCGCGTCCGCCTACGTCTGGCGTGAGCGCAAACACGTCCCTTTCGCAAAGATGGCACTGATCATCTTTGCCGCCCATTTGTTGGTCAACATCAGCTGGGTTCCGGTCGTTCAGGCAACCCACAGGCCGTTGATCGCATCGGTAGTCATGGACATTACTGTCGACATAGCTAGCCTTATTGCAGCCAGTGCTTACGGCAGGGTTTCGCGCTCGGCGCTGTTGTGGCTGGTGCCTTATCTGAGCTGGGACCTGTTCACGACAACGATCAAGATCTGGCGACTTCTGTTGAATAATTGATGAAGACCACCTC
>CAJCIS010000155.1 GCA_903970435.1 Acidobacteriota bacterium
TTGCTGGCGCCCTTCCTGTACAACGGCATCGGCTTCGAGGCGGCGGCGACGGCAGCCGGCATGGCGGTCACCGCCGACGGCAAGCGCCTGATTGTCGCGAATATCTATAACGACAGCGTTTCGCTCATCGATACGGCCACCAACACCATCCTGTGGGAATACGATCTGCGGCCGTACAACAACACGCCGGAACTGAGCGGCACGCCGGGCGGCGAATCGCCGTTCGGTATCGCCCTCGCACCGAACGGCGCCGGCGGGACCACGCTGTTCATCAGCTCGATCCGCGACCGCGAGGTGGATGCGTTTCCGTTGCGCGATATTCCGCCCGACGGCGGCACGCTGCAACGCATCGCGGTGCCGGGCACGCCGAACGACATGGTGGTGAGCGCGGACGGCACGAAATTGTATGTGGCGCAGGACAATAGCGACCAGGTCGCCATCATCGACACGAATAATTTGCAGATCACCGGCAGCATCGCGCCCTTGCTGGTGCCGGGCCTGTTGCCGATCGATGCGAAATACAAGGGCGCCGCACCGAATGGCCTGGCGCTGTCGCCCGACGGCACCGCGCTTTATGTCAGCCTGGGCGGCGCCAACGCGGTCAGCATCGTCAACCTCGCAGCGCAGGGCGGACCCACGCCGGTGGCGCTGATCCCGACCGGCTGGTATCCGCACACCGTGTCGGTCAGCCGCGACAACAGCACGTTGTACATTGTGAACGGCAAGAGCGATCCCGGGCCCAACCCGCTCTATTACCGCAACGGATCCAATCAGTACGTGTTGCAGCTCGAGCAGGCCGGGTTCCTGACACTGCCGGTGCCGTCACAATCTTCCTACGCTTCCCTCACGCAGCAGGTGGCGGAAAACAATTCCTATACCACGCGCGAGACCGGGCACGATCGCGCGGTCATGACGGCGCTGCACGCAAAAATTCAGCACGTCATCTACATCATCAAGGAAAACCGCACCTTCGACCAGGTTTTGGGCGATCTCGATAACGGCGCGAACGGCGATCCGCAAATCACCCAGTTCGGCAAGCGGGTCACGCCGAACTTCCATCGCATGTCGAAGGAATTCGTCACCCTGGACAATTTCTATTGCGCCGGCGAGGTGAGCGGCGATGGCTGGCCATGGAGCACCGAAACCAGGGAGAGCGATTTCGGCACCACCACCATTCCGGTGAATTATGCCAACCGCGGCGCATCGAACGACAGCGAAGGGCTCAACCGCATCGTCAATGTCGGCTTGCTGACCCCGGACCGCGTGACGGCCTTCCCGACCATCAACGGCATCGGCAATCTGTATGAAGTGCTGGGCGATGCTTTCCCCGGCGGCTACACCAATCTGCTGCCCGGCAATGCAAACGATTTTGCAACGGACGGTCCGGAAGGCACGCCGGCGCAGCAGGGCTATTTGTGGGACTCGGCGCTGCGCGCAGGGCTCTCGGTGCGCAATTACGGCATGCTGATCGATATCGTGCGGTATAACATCCCGGTTCAGATCGGCGGCATTCCGCTCATTCAAAATCCTTACCAAACCGGCACCCAGGTGGCGTGGTCGTCCAATCCCACGCTGGCGCCCTACACCGACATCTATTATCGCGGCTTCGACAACGCGTTTCCCGACACCTGGCGGGAGCAGGAATGGGCGCGCGAATTCCAGCTCTATGTGGCCAACAACAACCTGCCCGCTTTGTCCCTGGTGCGGCTGATGCACGACCATACCGGCAATTTCTGCCCGAAACCCTATACCGGGGCAGGCTGCCCCGCGGGCAACCTGAATACCCCCGAATTGCAACAGGCCGACAACGATTATGCCGTGGGGCAATTGATACAGACCGTCGCCGCCAGCCCCTACGCCGCCAACACGCTGATATTCGTTCTGGAGGATGATGCCCAGGCCGGCGCCGATCATGTCGATGCGCATCGCAGCACCGCCTATGTGGTCGGCCCTTATGTCAAACGCCATGCCGTCATTGCAACGCATTACGATACGGTCGACATGGTCCGCACCATCGAGGACGTGCTGGGGATCGATCATCTGAGCCTGAACGACGCGCATCAGCCGCCGATGGCCGATCTGTTCGATCTGAACCGGACGGACTGGACGTACGCCGCAACCGCCTCGCCGCTCCTGAAGAAAACCGGGCTGCTGCCGCAAAACGCAAAGTTCGAGCCCGGCCCTGCCATGTCGCCGACGCATGAGCAGGATTGGTGGGCGCAGCGCACACGCGGCTACGATTGGTCGAGCGAGGATCGGATACCGGCGGATCGGTATAACCGGACTTTGTGGGAAGGTCTTAAGGGGGCTGTGCCTTATCCGGGGGATCGGTAGAAGGAAGTATTTCTTTTTTGAAAAAAAGAAACAAAAAACTTTTGCTTTTTGTCTAGCCCAAATCCGGCTTCCCCCGATCGCGTTTCGTTTCGGCGCGTTGGCTCTTCGCCTCCAGCCGTCGCTCCTTGGCTGCTGCCCCCGGGCGGGTCGGCCGGCGCCGCACGGGGCGGATGCTCGCGGCACGGATGAGCGCCACCAGGCGTTGCACCGCGTCGGCACGGTTGCGCTCCTGGGTGCGATGCGCGCGGGCCGTAATGACAATCACGCCGTCGCGCGTCAGCCGGCTGCCGGCCAGCGCTTGCAGGCGCACCTTGACTTCGTTCGGCAGAGACAAGGATTGCCGCACGTCGAAGCGCAGTTGCGCCGCGGTGGCAACCTTGTTGACGTTCTGGCCGCCCGGCCCGCCGGCCTGGATGAAGCTGATGTCGAGCTCTGCTTCGTCGATGGACAGGCCCGATACGATCTCGATTTGCATTAGCAAAGCCGTTCTTTTCTGAAGAAAAGAACCAAAAGACTTTTGCCCCCGCGCCGGCACAGAGGTTCGGGGCATGGCCGATACGTTGGGGATTGCATCAAGAGTAAAAGTCTTTTGGTTCTTTTCTTCAGAAAAGAACTACTTTTCCTACCCCGCCGCATTACGCAAATGCCGGCTGCGCGCCGGCCGGTTCCAACTGACGCAATTCGCCGATCCACGGCGCGTAGCGCCGCCAGCGCTGCACCGATGTGGCGTAAACGGGTTGGCGCGCTTGCCAGGCGCTCGTGGTGCTGATGGTGCGCGCATTCTGCTCGGGCTGCAGGCAGCGATCGTCCCAGTCGAGGCCGGTAAACGCGATCAAGCGCCTGGTTTCCGCTTCGCGATCGGCGACCAGCCGTTCGTACTGCACGTCCATGAAAATGCCGGGGGGCAGCGTTTTGCGCCAATGGTCCATCATGCGGAGATATTGCCGGTAACAGAATACCAGATCGTCCTTCCTGGCGGCGAAGGGTACCCGGCTGCTGAAAAGATTGGTGTAGATTGACAGGCAGGTGTCGATTGGATCGCGCTCGCAATGGATGATCCGTGCATGCGGCATCAATGTGTGGATCGCGCCGAGCCGGAACAGATTGAAGGGCAGCTTGTCGGTGACGCGCGCCGCGGAGGGGCCGATCCGCTGCAGGGCGGACAGATATTTCGTCATGGCCGCGTGCGTACGATCAGGATCGAATTCGCCGGTCACCGGATCGGGCTCTGTATCGGATTGGGTCCACACCGTCAGTTCGCCGCCGGCGGCAATATCGGGATGGCTGGAGACGATCTGTTCCACCAGCGTGGTTCCCGCGCGGGGCATGCCGACAATGAAGAGCGGTTTGCGATCCGGTGCGCCGGACGCGGCGCGGCTTGCCATGAAGTCCGGCGTAAAAAGCTGAATATTCCGGTCGATTTCGGCGGCGAACCCGGCGCGATCGAATTTCAGTTCCTGGGCGCGGAGCCTATTTCCTATATCAAAATGTTGCATCGCATGGGCGTAGTCGCCGCAATCGTCATACACCTTGCCGATGGCGAAGTTGATGGTCATTCGCTCGACATCGTGCAGATCGCGGCGTTGCAGAACGGCGCGCATGCGGTCCTGCATGGAATTGTCGGCCGCGGAATATTTGCGGCACCGCACAAGCCCGTCCCAGCATTTGGCGGCTTTCGGATCGAGGCGCAGCGCCGCCTCGAAGGCGTTTGCCGCCTCCGCAAAGCGGCCTTGCACGTACAGAAGGCCGGCCACGGTGCCGTGCGCGGCGCTGCTCGTGGGATCGAGCCCGGCCGCCTTGCTGGCAAATTGTTCGGCACCTGGAATATCGCCGCGCAGCAGCCGCGCGTCCGAGCGGTAGAGATGGGCAACCGTGGCATTTCGCGTAAGCTCGGCCGCGCGGTCGAAGCAATCGCTCGCCTCCTCGCGCCGGCTGTACATGACGTAGAGTTCGCCTAGGCGATGGTGGACGTCGCCCAGTTTCGGCGCGAGTTCGACGGCCTTGCGATAGGCATTGATGGCTTGCTCGTGCAGGTTTTGGCAATCGTATGCGGCGCCCAGATCGCGGTGGGCGGCGGCGGAACCCGGCCGTAATGCGACCGCCCGTTGCAAAACCGTGCTTGCGTCGGCGAACTGGCCAATCTGCGCGAATGCCGAACCGAGCGCATGGTGCGCATCGAAATGCTTGCCGTCCGCCCGGATCGCCGCGCGCAGGGATGAAATTGCCGCGGCGGTTTGTCCGGCGCGGAGCAACTGCACGCCATGCTGGAATTGCCTTTGCGCCTGTCTCGGATTCGACGGCGATCCGGCGGCGGCCGTTGCGTTGGGTTGCGCCGAAGCAGCGCCGCAG
Source organism: Acidobacteriota bacterium (assembly GCA_903970435.1). Lineage (GTDB taxonomy): Bacteria > Pseudomonadota > Alphaproteobacteria > Acetobacterales > Acetobacteraceae > CAJCIS01. The sequence continues at coordinate 4,684 of CAJCIS010000155.1, forward strand.
CACCGCTTGTATTTTACGCCGCTTCCGCAGGGACAGAGCTCATTTCGCATTGCATCGACTTATGTTGAGCCTGGGCAAAAAAAAGCCGGGGCCAAAGCCCCGGCTTTATCACATCGAACGCGACTGCGGCAGAAATTAGCCGCCGTTCGAGCACACCCCAAGGCCGGTATAGCCCTGGAACGTGAAGTCATACGGCGAAGGCATTGCGGTGCTGGTCGGCGCGCCGAAGTAGGGCGGCAGAACCAGATCCTGCAAATGGTAGGTGAAGCCGTTCACCGTATATGTCCAAGTGCCATACGGGTGACCGTTCTGACCGCCTTCGAGCGGATCGCCGACTTCGTAGATGCCGCAAGCCACGTTGTTGGTGGTCAGCGGATCGTCCAGCCATTCGCCGATTTCGTGGCTCATGGCCGACACGTCCTGGCTGAACACGCCGGTCGCCTGGATGTAGGTGAACATGCCATAGGCCTGCACACCGTTGAAGTTATGATAGCCGCCGATGCAGCACTCGTTGCCGGTCGTCAGATAGGTCTGCGTGGTGACGAACAGCGGCAGGCTGGTCGCGGGATACTTCTTCACCGTCGACTGAATGTCGTTGTCGAAGGTGTCGATGCTGAGCAGAAGCACCGATTGACCGAATTCGCTGCCCTGGCTGGTGGCATTGATGGTGAGTTTCGGTTCAATCTTCGGCGTGCCGAGCAGCACATGGTAGCCGGTGTTCTTCGACACCCCATAGCCCCAGGTCTGGCCGCGCATGAACGCATCTTCGTACTGCGTCTTGCCGAGGTCGGTATTGCCTTGCTTATAGTCGGTCGTGGTGTCGAAGATCGGGCTGGCGACGATGCGCGTCATGACGCTCTCGCCCTTGACCTTCTTGGACGGGTTCTCCGTCACTTTCTGGTATTTCATCACGACGGGAATGAGTTCGACCGGGATCGTGGTCGACGTGCCGCCCTTGCTCGGGTCGGTGCCGAGGAACACGGCGCTGTATTTCGTGCTGTTGTAGGTCCAGTCGAACGTCCAGTTGGTCGGGATCGACGCCTTGCCGTGGATGTTGGGGTGCAGGCCGACGCGGCGTGCGAACATCGGGTGGGCTGGCAGTGTGTCGGCCGCGACGGCCGAGCCGGCAAGCGCCAGCATGCTTACGCTGGCGATAATCGTAGATTTAAGCAAGGTTTGCCTCCGCAGGCCGTTGGGCCCAGTTTTGAAGATGGGCGCAACATGCACGAAACCTGTTGGAACGCCAACCGGGAATCGACCGTTTACCAGGCCGATACAGCGGAATTTTTACCGGCGACCTGCATAATTTATCCATTGTGATGTCGTAAACACGCAGCAGTTGCATGTCAAATAAGGTTATGTCTTTTGGCTGCCATTCTGCTGCAACGTTCTTAAACAAATTGCCGCCCGCGCATTAGAAACCGCAAGCGCGTGTTGTTTTATAAATGGAGGCGCCTCTCAGACGGAATTTTTACATGCCCGTCGCGCGAGATTCTGCCGCATTTGCACGTTCCCCGCGCCGGCGTAGGCTGGGGTGAAGACACAGGAGTGGCAGGTTGACAGGGCGGGTGGACGCGAACGGTCTCGGCTTCAGCTTTATCGAACAGGGATCGGGTCCGTTGGCGCTCTGCCTGCACGGCTTCCCGGACGGTCCGCAAAGCTTCGCGCCGATGCTGCATACGCTTGCGTCGGCCGGCTATCGCGCGGTGGCGCCGTTCATGCGCGGCTATGCACCCACCGGCATTCCCGCCGATGGACGCTATCAAACCGCCGTGCTGGGCCAGGACGTGCTGGCCCTGGTGGATGCCCTGGGCGCCGAACACGCCGTCGTGATCGGGCATGATTGGGGTGCCATGGCCGCCTACGCGGCCGCGGTGATGGCGCCCGAACGCGTGTCGCGCCTTGTGACGCTGGCGGTGCCGTATGGGCCGGCGCTGCTGACGCGCCTCATCACCGATCCTGTGCAGCAGCGGCGCTCCTGGTACATGTATCTATTGACCTCGCCGCTCGGCGAGGCGGCACTGGCGCACGACGATTTCCACCTGATCGATCGCCTGTGGGCGGACTGGTCGCCCGGTTTCGCCCCGGATGCGGCGCTGATGGCGGGCATCAAGGCCAGCTTTCGCCAGCCCGGCGTGGCGGAGGCCGCGGTGTCCTATTACCGGCACGTGTTTCTGCCGGCGTTGCGGGACCCGGCGTTGGCGGAGGTCCAGAACCGCATCGGGACCGCGCCGATCGCGGTGCCGGCCCTGTATCTGCAGGGCAGCCTGGATGGCTGCATCGGGTCGGAGGTGGAGACGGAGCCCGCGTTGTTCAGTGCCGGCGTGCGCACCGAAATGGTGCATGGCGTCGGTCATTTCCTGCATGTGGAAAAACCGGACGAGGTGAACGGGCTGATACTGGACTTTTTGAAGATGTAGAGCCTACCGGCGCTCAAGAAGAACAGAAAATGAGCAAAGGTTTTTTGGTTCGTTTTTCAAAAAAGAACTGCTTCTTTTTCTACCTATAACTTTCTTCGTCCCACCAGGGAAAGAAAGCAGGCATGTCGTTTGACACCGTGCCCGGAAACCTCGCGGGGCGTTTCTCAAGGAAACTCGTGACGCCCTCCGCCGCGTCGGCCGACATGCCGCGGGTTAAAATGGCGCGGCTGTCGATACGATGTGCTTCCATCGGATCGCGCGCGGCGGACAGGCGCCACAGCATTTGCCGGGTCAGCGCCACCGAAACGGGCGCCGCGTTGTCGGCGATTTCGCGCGCCAGTGCCTCGGCCGCCGGCAGCAGATCTTCGGGCGCATGCAGGCTGCGCACCAGGCCGCCTTTCAGCGCTTCGCCGGCTGGAAACACGCGGCCGGTGAGGCACCATTCCAGTGCCTGCGGCAGGCCGACGATGCGCGGCAGGAAAAAACTGCTGGCCGCTTCAGGCACGATGCCTCGGCGCGCGAAGACGAAGCCGAAACGAGCGGATTCGCTTGCCAGCCGCATGTCCATGGCGAGCAGCATGGTGGCACCGAGCCCGACGGCGGGCCCGTTCACCGCCGCAATGACCGGCTTGAGGCAGCGAAAGATGCGCAACGTTATCAGTCCGCCGCGGTCGCGGCTTGCCGGTTGGGACAGGTCAGCGCCGCCGATTTGTCCGCTATCGGTTCCGCCGACGAGGCCATTTCGGGCGCGGTGGTCGAAGGTGGTGGCGCCGCCGGAAAGATCGGCGCCGGCGCAAAAGCCGCGGCCGGCGCCGGTGACGATGATGGCGCGCACGTCGTCGTCGGCGTCGGCGCGGTCGAACGCGTCCACCAATTCGGTGAACATGGCGGCGTTGAACGCATTCAGGATTTCCGGCCGGTTCAGCGTAATCGTCAACACATTGGCGGCCACATCATAAATCAAGGTTTCATAGGTCATAGCTGTGCCGTTCCCAGTCTAGAGCGGCTTCAGTCTGACTGGAAAATCGGCACCAGCCGTCAGGCCGCTCTAGCTCTTTGTTTGAGCGAGCATTTTCATCAGCCCTCAGGCCGCCGGCTCGTTAGCACGATTCCAGTCAGGCTGATAATGCTCTAAACAGACAAAAGTTTTTTGGTTCTTTTTTTCAAAAAAGAACTGCTTCCCTCCTAGTCTTCTCCGCCTAGCGGCGCCCCGCGTCCGCGCCCGGCGAGAGCGAACCCAGCACCATGTCGACCACATGAGATATGTACTGATCCCGGAACATGTCAAGATCGACTCCGGCCTGCGACAGCATCAGAACGCCTTCGGTTTGCATGAACTGGTCGCAGGCGCCGATGGCGCTGAGATAGAAGATGCCGTGGTCGACGGGGCGAAATTCGCCGCGCGCCATGCCTTCGGCGAGGATCTTGCGCTGGCAGTTGAACACCGGCTGCACCAGAAGCCGGTGCACTTCGCGACGCACCGGCTCGTCGGGGCCGTGCAACATGGCGTGCAGCAGTCGGTTGAGGTAGGGGCTGCGGCGATAGGTTGTCATGATGCCGCGCAGATGCAGGCGCATCTTTTGCGTGGCGGTGATATTCATGCCCAGCAGTTCGTCCATCTCCGCCAGCGCGCGCGCCGCGTCGCGCTGCAGCAGCGCCACCAGCAGGCCCGTCTTGCCGCCGAAATAATACTTCACCAGCGCGGAGTTCAGGCCGGATTTGGCGGCTATCTCGGCGAGCGAAATCTCGATCGATTCGCGGTCGATAATCAGGGCGGCGGCGGCGTCGAGCAGGCGCTCGCGCGCGCCGGTGGCGGTGCGCTGCAGGCTCGTGGACGAATTCATGCGGCGTGCGGCAGGAAAGGAAGCAGTTCTTTTTTGAAAAAAAGAACCAAAAAACCCTTATCCGTTTTGTGCAAGGCCAATCCTCCAGGTAAGAGCGGGCAACAGGCAAAAGTTTTTTGGTTCTTTTTTTCAAAAAAGAACTGCTTCCTTCTTCCTAGCGCGGCGCCATCCTGATGGCACCGTCCAGCCGGACGTCCTCGCCATTGAAATAGCCGTTCTCGCACATCTCCACGGCCAAACGGGCGAACTCCTCCGGCAAGCCGAGCCGTTTCGGGAAGGGGACGGAGGCGGCGAGCGCCAGTTTGACGTTGTCGGGCGCCGCATTCATCAGCGGCGTATTGAAAATGCCGGGCAGGATGGTGTTGACGCGAATGCCCTCGCCCATGAGATCGCGCGCAATCGGCAACGTCATCCCGACCACGCCGCCCTTGCTGGCGGAATAGGCGGCCTGGCCGATCTGTCCGTCCTCGGCCGCCACGCTGGCGGTGTTGACGATGGCGCCGCGCTCGCCGTCTTCCAGCGGGTCCAGGGTGAGCATGCCGGCGGCTGATTTGGCGAGGCAGCGGAACGTGCCGACCAGATTGATCTGGATGATGCGGTTGAACTGATCGATCGGGAAATGGTTGATCTGGCCGGTTTTCTTGTCGCGGCCGGCCGTTTTGAAAGCGTTGCCGGTGCCGGCGCAATTGATCAGGATGCGCTCCTGCCCCAGCGCGGCGCGCGATTTGGCAAAGGCGGCATCGACCTGGTCGTCCGAGGTCACGTCCACCTTGCAGAACACGCCGCCGAGCTCGTCGGCGGCCTGCTGCCCCTGCGCGTCGTTGAAGTCGAAAATGGCGACGCGGGCGCCGCGGGCGGCCAGGCGGCGCGCGGTGGCCAGGCCCAGGCCGGAGGCACCGCCGGTTACCACCGCGACGATTTTGCTATCAAGCTGCATGCTGTCCTCCCCTGGTTAAGCATGCGATTAAACCATGGTTGGACGGGTTCGCAAAATCGGTTCGGTTTTTAGGAAGTATTTCTTTTTTGAAAAAAAGAAACAAAAAACTTTTGTCTTTTTTAGGACGTGGCGGCGGGTCTGGGGGCCAGGGCTTCCTCCAATTCGAAGACGATCAATGTTGTTGGCTCTTTCGCGTCGTCGATATCCGGCTCAACCGCGAGGGGGTAATTCGCCACCCGCACCAGCAAAAGTTTTTTGGTTCTTTTTTTCAAAAAAGAACTGCTTCTTCAGGCGGCCAAGGGCGGCGCGCGGGAATTAATGGGAATACCGGAAGTGAAAATCCAATTTCCAGGTTTTTCGCCTGAGCCCGGGTTGTTCCAGGCGTTCATTTCTTCGGGTTTGGCGGGTGGCGCTGGCTGGTTTTGAGGCGGTTCGGGTTTTTGGGTTTGCAACTTGTGCGCCTGGAGGACCGGGGTGCCGAGGCGGGCCTCGATGGCGGCTGCGTCCAGGAAGGGGGCGTCCAGCAGGAGGAAGGCCTCGTCGGCCTGGTCGCCGGCGAGCAATTTTCCCAGGCCCCGGCGTATTATTTCGATACCTTTACGTTCATCGTCCGGCAGCGTATGGAAGTCGCGGACGAGCACCAGGTGGGCCTCGGTGAAGCCGCCCAGGGGCGTGCGGGTGTAGGCCAGGTAGGCGGCGCGGCGCTTTTGCTGCCGGTGTGGGTCGGTGGGCTCGTATTTGCCGAGGGCGGCCGAAAGCTTGCGGAGATGGCGGCGGATGATTTCGGCCAGCAGGGCTTCCATGTCGACGAAATGGAAGCGCAGCGCGGCGGTGGACATGCGCAGGGCGCGGGCGAGGCCGCGGAAGGTGATGTTTTGGCAACCTTCCTCGGCGATGAGATATTGGCTGATCGCAACGACGCGCTCGTGGCGCTGGCGCTGTCGCTCGGTGAGCGCGAAGTGCGAGGGATCACGGTCTTGCGCCTTGGCGCGGAGGATGCGGTCTGGGGTTGTCATGGGTGGGGCTGTTAGCAGGCGGGGGGCGGGTTGTCAATCATAATAACATTATTTGTTAATGTACGACCGGGGCGGGGCATTGCTGCGCAAGTCCGGCGCGCGCGCAAGTGATACCAATGCGCGTGGAATTTGACACATCAAGGAAGGCGGGGGGCTTTGCCCCCTCGACCCCCACCGGCGTGCCGCCGGCGTCTCAAGCGCTGCGCGGCACAAGAGTTTTGTGCCGCG
>CAJCIS010000156.1 GCA_903970435.1 Acidobacteriota bacterium
AACAAAGCGCGGAAATTGCCCTCGCCGAACCCATCATTGCCCTTGCGCTGAATGAACTCGAAGAACACCGGCCCAATGACGTTGGCCGAAAAGATTTGCAGCAGCGTGCCAATGTGGTCGCTGCCGGCCACCACTTCGCCATCGATCAGGATGCCGAATTCGCGCAGCCGGTCGAGGTTTTCGCCATGGCCCGGCAGACGGTCATCGGTTTTGGCGTAATACGTGTCGGGCGGCGCCGGCATGAAGGCCAGGCCGGCATCGCGCAGGCCGCCAACGGTGCTGAAAATATCGTTGGTGCCGCAGGCGATATGCTGAATGCCTTCGCCTTTATAGGTGTTCAGGTATTCCTCGATTTGCGATTTGTCGTCGGCCGATTCGTTCAGCGGAATGCGGATGCGGCCATCGGGGCTGGTGAGGGCCCGGCTCGTCAGGCCGGTGTGGCGGCCTTCGATATCGAAAAAGCGGATTTGCCGGAAGTTGAAGATGCGCGCATAGAAATCGAACCACACATCCATGCGGCCGCGATGCACGTTGTGCGTCAGGTGATCGATGTAGAACAGCCCGGCACCATCCGGGCGCGCGCCGCGATCACCGAGCCATTCGAACTCGGCGTCGTACACCGCGGCGCTGTCGGTGTATTTATCTACGAAATAGATCAGGCTGCCGCCGATGCCTTCAATGGCCGGCACCTGCAGGGTCAGCGCGCCATGCGTGCTGGCGCCGGCGGCCTTGGCGCCGTGCGCGATGGCGTGGGAAAACGCGTGCTCGGCATCGACAACGCGGAACGCCATGGAGGGCACGGAAGGGCCGTGCGCCGCGGCGAAGCGGGCGGCGTGGCTGTCAGGCGTCTGGCTGACCAGGTAGTTTACGTCGCCCTGGCGATACAGCGTGGTCTGGCGCTGGCGGTGCTTGGCCACGGCGGTGAAGCCCATGCGTTGGAACAGGGCGTGCAGTTGCTCCGGCTCCGGATGGGCGAATTCCACGAACTCGAAGCCGTCCGTGCCGGCCGGGTTGTCCTGGCTGATTTTGGCGCGCGGTGCGTCATGCGGAAACGGGCCCATGGCGTTGTCCTTCCCTGACCGGTGATGGCGAGTGCGAGCATCATAGCATGCGGAGGGTGGATGAATCCTTGCAAAATCAGGTGATTATGCATCAGTTTGCGCGTGATAAACGCGAAAATGGGCTGAATTATGCAAGAAACACGCATCGATGCGTTCGATCAGCGGCTTTTGCGCGCGTTGCAGGCGGATGGACGTCTGACCAACCAGCAACTGGCCGATAGTGTCGGCCTGTCGGCGTCGCAGTGTTCGCGCCGCCGCGCGGCGCTGGAGGAAGCGGGCATTATCCGCGGCTACCGTGCCGTGCTGGACGGGCCGGCGCTCGGTTTCGGTTTATTGGTGTTTGTGCAGGTCACGCTGAACACACATAGCCGCGACAACGCCCGGCATTTCCGCGACCTGGTGGCCGGTGTGGACGCCATACAGGAATGCCATGCGCTGACAGGCGACGCGGATTATTTGCTGAAAGTGGTTTTGCCGGGGCTGCCGGAGTTGGCCGGTCTGGTGAACGATATTCTGCTGCCGCATGATAGCGTGGCGCATGTGCGGAGTTCGATCGTATTCGATAGCTTGAAAGTTTCGGCGGAATTACCGCTGGGCGGGTAAAGTATGGTGCTGGGTGTGGAAATGGTTTGAGAAATGAGCGACTAAAGAAAGAAAGCTTGAATCACGAAGCGCACGAAGCGCACGAAAAAGTTTAAGCTTTAAACTAAGCAAGCCCCACCCAGTAAAACGCACAACCACATTGGGGTAATTCTGCGGCATCTGCTTCTTCGTGCGCTTTGTGCGCTTCGCGCGATTCGTGATTCATTCTTGCTTATTTATGAAAAGCCAAGAAGCCGACGCCAGGCTCATGTCTTCAAGGGCCAGCGTTCTCTGCCAACTTGCGGATAAACGCTCCGGCCTGCGTAAGCGCCTGCCGCCCAACAGACACCTGCTGATAAAACAGCGTGAACGCATGAATCATGTCGGGCCAGATATCTAGCGTAACGCGCACATCGGCGGAGCCCGCCGCGGCCGCCAGGCGAATCGAGTCGTACAGCAGCGTCTCCGCCGTGCCGACGTGAACCAGCAGCGGCGGCAAGCCACGCAAATCGGCGTAGAGCGGAGAAACCAGCGGATTCCGTGCATCGGCGCCGTGCCGGTATTGCGCCGCCAGATCGTCCAGATACGGCTTCTGAATCAGCGGATCGACCGCTGCCTTGGTTTGCATCGTGGCGCCCGTCTGCTCCAGATCCACCCAGGGCGAACTCAGCAACGCGCAGGCGGGCAGGGGATCGCCCGCATCCCGTAACGACACCATCGCGGCCAGCGCCAGCCCGCCACCGGCGCTTTCGCCGCAAAACGCGATGTGTTCGGGTTTTATACCTTGCGCCAGCAGGAACCGGTAAGCCGCCAGCGTGTCCTCCAGCGCGGCCGGGAACGGATGTTCCGGCGCCAGGCGGTAGCCCAGCGCCAGCGTGCGCGCCCGCGCTTCGCGGCCCAGTTGCGCCACCATATGCCGGTGGCTGGCGATGGAACCGGAAATATAGCCGCCGCCGTGCAGGAAAATTACCACGCGCGACGGGTCGGCTTCGGGCGACACGGTCCATTCCGCCGCGACACCGCCGGCATCCACCGGTTCAACGCGCACGCCGTCCGGCACCGTGTAGCGCGCGCCGAAGCCGTCCATGCGGGCGCGGCGCTCGGCCAGATCCGCGGGCCTTGGTGCCGATGCCAGCAGGCTTCTGATGACGTCGATTTCGGCGTTGGCCATGGACGAGCCTTCCAATTACATAACGAAGAAAGCGCTTCTTTTTGAAAAAAGAAGCAAAAACTTTGGGGCTGGCGTAGATAGCTAGAAAGGCTATTTGCGTCAGATGGTTACCAAGAGACGCCGGAGCCGGCTGCCGGTCGCTACACAGCGGGTGCTTGTGTCGCATTTCGTGGCCGGTGTGACGGCGCGCACGGCCGCTCAGGTTGCTGGGGTCAATCGGCGCACCGCAATTTTATATTATCATAAGCTGCGCGAGCTGATCGCCGACAAACTGGCCGACGAGGCGCCGTTTTCGGTTGGCGAGGTAGAGGTCGACGAGAGTTATTTTGGCGGCGTACGCAAAGGCAAACGCGGGCGCGGCGCCGCAGGCAAGGTGGTTGTCTTTGGGCTGCTGCAGCGTGCCGGTAAGGTCTACGCGACGATGATCCCCGATACACGCTCGTCGACGCTGTCGGGCATCATCCGGCAGCGCATCAAACCAGATAGCCTAGTATATACAGACTGTTACCGGTCATATGATGTGCTCGACGTATCCGAGTTCAAGCACTTTCGGATCAATCACCGGCAGCGTTTTGTCGATCGCTCGAACCACATTAATGGCATCGAAAATTTCTGGAACCAGGCCAAACGGCATCTGCGCCGCTATAATGGTATTCCCAAGCAGCACTTCCATTTGTTTCTGAAAGAGTGCGAGTGGCGCTTCAATTACCGCCCGGCGAGCCAGCTGCTGAAAACACTGAATGAATGGATGGATTTCAACTAATATGCTGCTGCGGGGCCAACGGTGTGGATAAGTGGCTTGCCTGCGCCAGACTCTTCACGGTCGCTCCGGCAAGCCACTTATCCACACCGTTGGCTTCG
>CAJCIS010000157.1 GCA_903970435.1 Acidobacteriota bacterium
CGCCCGGGCGCCCACCAGGAGGCCCACCGACCCGGCCCTGATCTTCACCCGCCTGGTCGCCACCGTCCGCGACTGCATCACCCTCGAATCCCGCCTCGCCGGCCTGCTCCCGGCAAACCGCGGCACCGCGCCAACCCGCCGCACCGACCCCAGGCGCGCCTCCTTGCGCGACATTTTCCGCCGCATCACCGAGCACCACCCCGACCGCGCCGAACTGGTCCAGCAAACCACCGACCGCATCGACCAGGACCTCGCCGCCGACCCGGACCACAGGATCGAACTCTCCCACCTCTTCTTCAGCATCTGCGAAGATTTCGGCATCGAAGTCGATCTCGCGACCCTGCCGGACGAATATCTCGGCCTGGCCGGCCCCGACGACGCGGCGCCCGACGCCCCCGATCCCCGCGCAACGTCGCCGCCCTGAACCGCCGCCGCGACGATGGGTGAGCAAATCGTTTTGGTATTGCGATGATATCCCGTGGGAACAGGCTGCGTCTGTGGCGATGCGTCTGGCCGGGCCCGTGATCGCTCCAAATCGAACCGATCACGCGTCCGCTTTTCGCCAGATGGCGCCATGGACGCTTCGAGCTGAATGCCGCCCGAAGCGATCCGCGTTGAGTTTGACACATCAAGGAAGGCGGGGGGCTTTGCCCCCTCGACCCTCGTCGTGCGCAGCACGCATTCGCGTGACGCCGGTCGGGGGTCCAGGGGGTGAAACCCCCTGGCCTTCTTCGAAGAGTCAGTATCAAAGCGGATCAGCATTTTGCACCTCTGTGAAATCCTGCCGCGTTTTGCGGGCCAGGAAATTGCGGGATGCGGCGCCATGTCGATCGATCGCCGCGCCGTCAGTGCTGGCCCGCGCGGCGGTTTGCGGAACCTTGAAGATTGCGAAGACGTGCGAATGCCCCTTGGCTCGCCCTCAGAATCAAAAGTTTCTTGGTTCTGTTTTTCAAAAAAGAACCGCTTCCTTAAGTTGCCCGACAACCGGCCCTGCCGTATGCCCGGACAAAACAACGCATGAGGGTGCCATGACCTCCCCGAATACGCGCCTCCTCGCGGCGCTGATCGCCATCGCCGCCGCGCTGCCCCCCCGCGCCATCGCCGCCGATCCCCCCTCGGTTGCCGAACAGACGGTGGACGCGCTGAACAAGGTCTGGGGCAAACATGCCGGCGTTCGCGCCAACCATACCAAGGGCCTGGTCGTCGAGGGCCGCTTCATCGCGTCGGCCGCCGCCCGGAACTACAGCAAGGCCGCGATGTTCGATGGCACTCCGATCAACGTCACCGCGCGCTTCTCCGATTCTTCCGGCCTGCCGGATATCGCGGACGGCGACGGCCGCGCCAATCCGCACGGCCTCGCCGTGCGCTTCCACCAGGCCAACGGCGCCGACGTCGATATCGTCGAAAACTCGCTGCCCTTCTTTCCCGTCGCCACCGGCGAGGGCTTTCGCGACTTTCTGCTCGCCGCCGCGCAAAGCGGCCCCGGCGCGCCCAAGCCGACAAAGCTCGACGCGTTTTTCGCCACCCACCCCGCGGCGCCCCGCGCGCTCGGCGCGTTGGGCACGCCGACCAGCCTGGCCCGGGAAACCTATAACGGCATCGACGCGTTCATCCTGGTCAACGCCGCCGGCAAACGCCAGCCGATACGATTCCGTGCCGTTCCCGCCGAGGGTGTGCAGCACATGAGCCCGGCCGAAGCCGCAAAGCAGCCGCCGAATTTCCTGTTCGACGAAATGCGCGCCCGCCTGGCGAAAACCCCGGTTAAATTCCATCTCATGGCGCAACTCGCGAACGCCACCGACCAGACGAAGGACCCCACCAAACCCTGGCCCGAAACCCGCAAACTGGTCGATCTCGGCACCCTGACAATCACCAAGGCCGACCCCGACAGCGTCAACGCCGAAAAACCCCTCCTGTTTCTCCCCGGCGACCTCACCGACGGCATAGAGCCCTCCGACGACCCGCTCATCGATGCGCGTAATCAAGCTTATGCCGTATCGTTCGGCAGACGGACTCAGTGAAGGAAGTCGTTCGTTTCTGAAGAAAACAACCAAAAGACTTTTGCCTTCGCGCCTGCATATGGGTTAGGGCATTGGCGCCACGTCAGGGATGGCATCAAGAGTAAATGTTTTTTGGTTCTTTTTTTCAAAAAAGAACCACTTCCTAATCCGGTTGCCGAGAGGCCACGCCATGGCGAGTACGCAGTACACCGAATTTTCCCCGAGCGCGCGCAAGGCGCCCGAGAACGCGACGCTGACGGGGCCTGTCGCGGCCGATGAGACAATCACCGTCAGCATATATTTGAAACCGCGCGATGAAAGTTCGGTGACAACGCACCACACCGGCGACGCCCGCGCCGATTTGAAGGCACGCCGGACCATTGTCCACGCGCACGACATCACGCTGATCCACGAATTCGCGCATCAGGCCGGCCTGAATATCGTGCAGGTCGAGCCGGGGCGCCGCCTGATCCGGCTCGAGGGTCCGGCCGCCAGGATGGAGGCCGCGTTCAAAACCAAACTGCACCATTATCGCGACGGCGCGAAACATTTCCGCGCGCGCACCGGCAGCCTGCACTTGCCCAGCGACATGGCGGAAATTGTCGAATCGGTGCTCGGGCTCGATACGCGTCCGGCGGCGCAGCCAAGGATGGTGACGCGTCCGCAGGCCTCGACGGACCCCTCCTATCTGCCGAACCAGCTCGGCGCGCTCTACGACTTTCCAACCAGCGTCACGGGATCGGGGCAGTGCATTGCGCTGATCGAGTTGGGCGGCGGATTTACCGCCGCGGATACGAATGCGGCATTTCAGGCGATGGGCCTCGCGTCCCCGACCGTGCTCGCGGTGTCGGTGGATGGCGGCACGAATTCGCCCACCCCGGATGACGGCGCGAACGCCGAGGTCGCGCTCGACATCCAGGTGGCCGGTGGTGTCGCACCCGGCGCGAAAATCGCCGTCTATTTCACGCCCAACACGGATGCCGGATTTGTCGATGCGGTGTCGGCGGCCGCGAATGACGCGACAAACAAGCCGAGCGTGATGTCGATCAGCTGGGGCGGCCCGGAATCCAGCTGGACGACCCAGACCCTGCAATCGATGACGAGTGCGCTGGCGGATGCCGCGACGTTGAACGTTTCGGTGTTCGTCGCCGCGGGCGACAATCTGGCGACCGACGGCGTCACGGACGGCAAGGCGCACGTGGACTTCCCCGCGTCGAGCCCCTCGGCGATCGGCTGCGGCGGCACGGCAATTATCACCAGTAACGGAACGATCACCCGCGAGAGCGTGTGGAACGACGGCACCGGCGGAACCGGCGGCGGGGTCAGCGACGTATATGCCGTGCCGAGCTTTCAGCAGAACGCCAATGTGCCGCCCAGCGTGAATGACGGGCATGCCGGGCGCGGCGTACCCGACGTGGCGGGCGACGCAGCGCCGTCGTCCGGCATTAATGTCGTGGTCAACGGCCAATCGGCGGTTGTTGGCGGCACCAGTGCGGTGGCACCCTTGTGGGCCGGGCTGACCGCGCTCATCAACCAGCACGCCGCCAAGCCGGTCGGATTTTTCCTCCCGCTGCTCTACAACAATGCGGCAGCACTGCGTGACATCACAAGCGGCAACAATATTCCTTCCGGTTCAAATGTCGGTTATAGCGCCGGCGCCGGCTGGGATGCGTGCACCGGTCTCGGCTCGCCCAACGGTCAGGCGGTATTGGCCGCATTGACAGCGACGCCCGGCCCCGCACCCACCCCCACACCGGCG
>CAJCIS010000158.1 GCA_903970435.1 Acidobacteriota bacterium
ACATGGCGGGCGTGGATCCCCGCCGCTTCGGTCCCTACGCGACCGGTGGATATTTGCGGCAAAAGGCCGAGGAGGCCTATCGCAAGGTTTTTACTGTCCATTATCCGGACGAGGAACGAGGCGCGGCCCGGCCGTTACGCCAAACTCCCTGTCACGACCGGCTGCGTGCCGCCGGTGCCGTTTTCGGAACCGTTTATGGGTGGGAACGACCAGGCTGGTTCGCCCCCCCCGGCTACGCCCTGAGCGATGCCGATCTGCAAAAACCCGAAGTCATCCTGAACATCAACCATCATGAACCACAAGGCGGCGCCCCGCCAAGAGAACGCTGGAGTTTCAGGCGCAGCAACTATTTTTCGCATGTCGGCGCGGAATGCCAGAATGTGCGCAATGCGGCCGGGCTGCTGGATGTGAGCCCGTTCGCCAAATACGTGGTGTCCGGCCCCGGCGCGGAGGCGTGGCTCAACCACGTCTTTGCCAATCGCATGCCGCGCAATATCGGCGGCGTCGCCTTGTGTCATTTGCTGACAAAATCCGGCGGCGTGCGCGCCGAAGCAACCGTGTATCGCATGGCCGAGCGGGCGTATTATCTCGTCATGGCCGGCGCCCAGGAGCGGCATGATCGGGATTGCATGCAAAAGGCAGCCCCGCAGGACGGCAGTGTATGTATACAAAGCGTAACAACCCAATTCGGCGTATTCGTTCTCGCCGGCCCGCGCGCCCGTGACATCTTACAGAAGCTGACCGATACGGATCTGTCGAGCTCAGGCTTCCCGTGGCTGACAGGCAAGCAGATCAATGTCGGCCATTCCCAGGCCACAGCATTGCGGATGAATTTCGTAGGTGAACTCGGCTGGGAACTTCACCATTCAATCGAAATGCAAACGACACTGTACGATCTCCTCATGGAGGCGGGCGCACCCTTCGGCTTGCGTCCTTTCGGCATCAAGGCAATGGACAGTCTGCGCATCGAGAAATCCTATCGCGTTATGGGGCGGGAATTGTCGATCGAATATTCCGCGTGGGAATCCGGCCTCGATCGATTTGTGCGCATGGACAAGGCCGGCTTTGTGGGCCGGGACGCACTCGCAGAGCTCAAGGCTAAACCAGCGAAGAACCGGCTCGTAACGCTTGAAATCGATGGCGTGACGGATGCAGATGCGCGCGGCTCGGAGCCGATTTTGCTTGGCGGGGCGTTGGTGGGGCGCACCACGTCCGGCGGTTACGGCTGGCGGATCGGCAAGTCATTGGCGCTTGCGATGGTGCAGCCCCACCTGGGGGAAACAGGCAGCGTCTTTGATGTGCTGATATTAGGTGAAACCCGCCGCGGCACAGTCGTTATGGATTCACCCTATGATGCCGATAACGCGCGGTTGCGCGCATAGGCGACATCCAATTCGGCTGGTTGGCGCTTGTCGCTTGCCAAGCCGCGCCGGTGTAGGGCGGAATGACTGTCTTGCCGGTTTTGGCCTGCAAGCCTGACGCCACATAGGTGCCGGGGTTTGCGCAGCGGCGGCCGCAATCGTCAAAGCAAAAGTTTTTTGGTTCTTTTTTCAAAAAAGAACGGCTTTCCTTTTTCCTTCCTTCTATGCCGCCAACCTGCGGGAAGCCGCAGCCGCCACCGACAGGAATTTATCGACCTCGTCCGCTGTCGTGCTGTGCGCGGTCACCAGGCGCACCACGGGCAGGTCAATACCCGGCACCGCGATCCATTCGTAGAAATGCGCGCCGGCGTCATGCAGCGCCGTGATCAGCGAGGCGGGCATGGCGACAAACAGCTCGTTCGCCTGCACCGTCTGCACCATACGCACCGTTCCGAGCGCGCCAAGTCCGTCGGCCAGGCGCGCCGCCAGCCGGTTGGCATGGCCCGCGTTGCGCAGCCAGAGATCGTCCACCAGATACGCATCGAATTGCGCCGACACGTAGCGCAGCTTCGACCATAAATGGCCGCCACGCTTGCGGCGGCGTTCGAAACCCTCAGCCATCGCGGGATCGAAAAACAGCACGGCTTCGGCGGCCAGTGCACCGTTCTTGGTGGCGCCGAACGACAGCACGTCGACCCCCGCCTGCCAGCTCAGCGCGGCCGGCGTGCAGCCGAGGTGAACCATCGCGTTGGCGAAACGGGCACCGTCCATGTGCAGCCTCAGCCCGTGCGCGCGGCAGGCGGCGCCGATCGCGGCAATTTCGTCCGGCGTGTAGACGGTGCCCCACTCGGTTGCCTGGGTGATGCTGACGGCTTCGGGCAGCACGTGATGCACACCGCCATCGCGCGCCCGCGCCATCACCGCATCGATCTGCCCCGGCAAGAGCTTTCCATCATCATTAGGCAACGAAATCAGCTTGGCGCCGCCCATGAAAAATTCCGGCGCGCCGCATTCGTCGGTCGCGATATGCGCTTCCTCGGCGCAAATCACCGCGCCGTAGGGATGCACCAGCGTCGCCAGGGCGAGTGCGTTGGCGGCCGTGCCGGTGCCCACCGGGTGCGCCAGCAATTCGGTGCCGAATAATTCGTTCAAACGCGCACGCACACGCGCGGTGATCGGATCGGCACCGTAGCTCGGCATTGCGCCCTGGTTCGCCGCCGCCAGGGCCGCCAGGATTTCGGGGCTGGCCGGCGCCGTATTGTCGCTGGCGAAATTCATGCGCGGGTGCGCTCCATGCCGAGAACATCCATCATGCTGTAGAGGCCGGGCGGCCTGTCGCGCAGCCATAATGCCGCGCGCACGGCGCCGCGGGCGAAGCTGCGGCGGTCGAAGGCGCGGTGGGTGAGCGCGATGTGCTCATCCGCCGCGGCGAACAGCAATGTGTGGTCGCCCACCACCTGGCCGCCGCGGATGGCCGAAAAACCAATGGCGCCCGTGCGGCGCGCGCCTGTGTGACCATCGCGGCCACCAACCCGCAGGCCGGCGAAGTCGGCGCCCCGGCCGCGCGCCACCGCCTCGCCGATGGCAAGCGCGGTGCCGCTCGGCGCATCCACCTTCTGGCGGTGGTGCATGTCGATGATCTCCGCGTCATAGGCTTCCGCGGGCAACGCCGCGCCCAGCCGTTCTGCCATGGCGAGAACCAGATTGACGCCCGGCGAGAAGTTGGCCGCCTGCACCACCGCCACCCGGCGCGCCGCCGCCGCCACCGCCTCCTGGTCAACGTCCGCCAGGCCGGTCGTGCCCAACACCCAGGCCGTGCCGGCCCCCGCAAGAAAGGCCGCATGGTCCCGCACGCTGAGCGCATGGGTGAAATCGACCACCACATCCGCCGCCGCGGCAAGGGCCGAAATGTCGGAGAAACGGCTGATCCCCGCGGGCGGCACATCGTCGGGCAGGCACGTACCGCCGGCCAGCACAGCCCCCGTGCCGAGAATTTCCTCCGCCACCAGACGCCCCATGCGCCCGGCAATGCCCGCGACACCGATTTTCATAGGTTCGCTATAGGATGGGATCGAAGAAGGGGAAACCCGCTACCGGGCGCGCTCGGGGGACGAGGCGCGCCCGGCCAGGGAAACATGGCGGCGTAGCCGGGCAGGCTACGCCGCCTTGCACAAAGGCGGGCGCCACGGGGGGGATTGCGACGCTACGCCGTGCATGCTTCAATATGGCGCAAAGTGGCGGCCTTACAACTGTCAAGCTATGTATTCACGTTAATGTCTTATTGATTAACTGTGACGCACGCGTGCCACAGGGGGCACCTGGCAAGGCAAGAAGAAGCCGTTCTTTTTTGAAAAAAAGAACCAAAAAACTTTTGCTCCTTATTCTCGGCCTTCGAAAAAGTCCTTCATTTTTGCGAAGAAGCCCTCGTGTTCGGGGCTGCCCTTGGCGTGGCCACGGGCCTCCGCCTCGAATTCCTCCAGTAGCTCTCGCTGACGTCTTGTGAGGTTGTGCGGCGTTTCCACCTTTGCCTGCACCACCATGTCGCCGCGGGTGGTACTGCGCAGCACCGAAAAACCTTTGCCGCGCAGGCGGAACTGGGCGCCGTTCTGGGTGCCGGGCGGAATGCGCAGCGGCTCTCGGGTGCCGTCGATCACCGGCACCTCGATCGTGTCGCCGAGCGCCGCCTGCGTCATGCGCAGCGGAACCTCGCAGAACACGTGGGCACCCTCGCGGTGGAACAGATTGTGCTGGCGCACCGCCACATGAACATACAGATCGCCGTTCTGGGCGCCCTGGCCGCCCGCCTCGCCCTCGCCCGCCAGGCGGATCCGGGTGCCGTCCTCGACACCGGCGGGAATGGAAACCTGCAGCGCCCGTTCGCGCTGCACCGTCCCGGCCCCCTGGCAGACCCGGCACGGATTGCGGATGACGCGGCCGAGGCCGCCGCAGGTGGGGCAGGTGCGTTCAATGACGAAAAAGCCCTGCTGGGCGCGCACCTTGCCTTGGCCAGCGCAGGTTTGGCACGTGTCGGCGGCGCGTTGCCCGTCCGCGCTGCCGGTGCCTTTGCAGGCTTCGCACGCGACCCGGGTGGGCACGCGCACCTGCATCTTGGCGCCGGAAAACGCCTGGGTCAGATCGATTTCCAGCTGGGTCTGGATGTCGGCGCCGGCGCGGGTGCGGCGGCGTCCGCCCTGGCCCCCCCGTTGACCCATGAACTCGCCGAACATCTGGTCGAAAATGTCGCCCAGGCCGCCGGCACCCGAGAAATCGAACCCGGCATTGCCGGCGCCGCCTTGCTCGAACGCGGCATGGCCGAAACGATCGTAGGCGGCGCGCTTCTGGTCGTCCTTCAGGCAGTCGTAGGCCTCGTTGACTTCCTTGAAGCGGGCCTCCGCCTGCTTGTCGCCCGGATTGCGGTCCGGGTGATATTGCATCGCGAGCTTGCGGTAGGCCTTCTTGAGGTCATCCGCGCTCGCATCGCGGGCAACCTCGAGGGTGGCGTAAAAATCGCGCTTGGCCATTTTTCAGTTGCCAGTTTTCAGTTGCCAGTTTCCAGAACGATCATGCCGCCAGCCGCCGGCCGCCCGACAATACTGTCTGGCACCCGACGGCTGGCAACTGACAACTGACGCCTACTTTTTCTTGTCGAGATCCTCGAATTCGGCGTCGACCACGTCGTCGCCACCGGGTCCGCCGGGTGCCGCACCGCCAGGCGCCGCGCCCTGCTGGGTCTTGTACATGTGCTCGCCGATCTTCATCGCCGCCTGGCTCAGCCGGTCGGTCGCCCGCTTCAGCCCCTCGGCATCCGAACCATCCAGCAGCCCATGCACCTCGGCCACCGCCGACTCCGCCTCGGCCTTGTCGGCCGGGGCGATCTTGTCGCCGTGTTCCTTGAGGTTCTTCTCGACCTGGTGAACCAGCGCCTCGGCATGGTTGCGGGCCTCGACCATTTCGCGCCGCTTGCGGTCGGACTCGGCGTTTGCCTCGGCCTCCTTCACCATCTTTTCGATGTCGCTGTCGGACAGGCCGCCGCTGGCCTGGATGCGGATCTGCTGCTCCTTGCCGGTGGCCTTGTCCTTCGCGCTGACCGAAACGATGCCGTTGGCGTCAATGTCGAATGTCACCTCGATCTGCGGCACCCCGCGCGGCGCGGCCGGCAGCCCGACCAGGTCGAACTGGCCCAGCAGCTTGTTGTCCGCCGCCATTTCGCGCTCGCCCTGGTAGCACTTGATGGTAACCGCCTGCTGGTTGTCGTCCGCCGTCGAGAAGATCTGGCTCTTCTTGGTGGGGATCGTCGTGTTGCGGTCGATTAACCGGGTAAACACGCCGCCCAGCGTTTCGATGCCCAGCGACAGCGGGGTCACGTCGAGCAGCAGCACGTCCTTCACGTCGCCGCGCAGCACCGCGCCCTGCACCGCGGCGCCGATGGCCACCACTTCGTCAGGGTTCACGTTACGGGCCGGCTCACGGCCGAAGAAGCTTTTCACCGTCTCGATCACCTTCGGCATGCGGGTCATGCCGCCGACCAGGATCACCTCGTCGATTTCCTTGGCCGAAACACCGGCGTCCTTCAGCGCGGCGCGGCAAGGTTCGAGCGTGCGTTCGATCAGGTCGTCCACCAGGCTTTCCAGCTT
>CAJCIS010000159.1 GCA_903970435.1 Acidobacteriota bacterium
GGGATCGTATTGGTAGATCACGCCGCTATCGTTTGTCCCGCCGTAGAACGTGGTGCCGAGCAGGCGTCCGGCTTTATCGAGCGCAACCTTGCCCTGCGGGCCTGCGCCATCCTGCCGTGAAAAGCTGTGCAGCACCTTCAGCTGGCGGCTTTTTGGGTCAAAGGCGAATACAACGCCGACATTGTCCGTTCCGCCGGCATCCGTTGTGCCATAAAGGAGGCCGTGTTTTCCCGCTGTGAGGCCCGAAAAGGGCCCGTTGCCGTCAGCGCCCGAGAAGGAGTACAGCAATTTTATTTTCCCGCCTTGCGGCGACAACCTGAAAATTGTGCCGTCATTCGACGTTCCGCCGCCCGATGCCGTGCCGTAGAGATAGCCGTCCGGGCCGATCAGCAATGGCGTATAGGGCGCGCTGCCTGACGCTCCGTCCAGATCCGCAAGCTTGCTGAACGTTTGGGTTCCCGCGGCGATCTTGTAGATCGTTCCGAAATTATTGGCACCCCCGGCCGAAGTCGTGCCGTATAGATTGCCGGCCTTATCCTGAACCACACCTGCGTAAGGGGTGGCTCCGTCCGCAACGTCGAAGGCATGCAGAACCGTGAGGGTTTGCGTCGCGGGTGCGAACTGGAACACCGTTCCCTGCCCGCTCGTCCCGGCAAACAGGGTCGTTCCGTAAAGCACGCCGCCCGGGCCCTCCGCCAGCTGGCCGAACGGACCGGCGCCGTCCGCGCCACCGGGAAATTCGTAGAGCACCGCGAAATTCTTGCCGTTGGTGCCGATGGAATAAATGCCGCCGCCGGTTTCCGACGAGTACGTCGTTCCATACAGCACGCCGTTCGTCCCAATGATCGGCGGATTTTCAGGGCTGCCGCCATCGGAGTATGTCAGATCCTGCAACACGGTCAGCACCGGCTTTGCGGCAGCCGGCGTGATGCAGGCGAACGAAACGGCTACGATCGAAATAACCATTGAGTGTTGCATGGCTAGCCTCCCAGTTTGCCACCCCGGTAGCCTCGCGAGCCCCGCTTGGATGCAGGCCCATGAGTAACCTTCGCGTGTTCGTTTGGCGCAAGGGGCGTCGTTCGCCGCCGCCCGCGGCATGTCTTCCGTCCGCGGCCGCGAGCGTCTAGCAACCCCCTGTGCTGACCGATCGCCGCCTGCTGCGCGCCGAGCCCGATTTCGGACTCCTGACCAAGCTGTTCCAGGTGAACTGGCCCTATGTCGCCGTGCTGTGCGCCGTCGCCGCCTGCGGCTACGTGGCACTCTATTCCGCTGGCGGCGGCCCCGAGCCCTATGCCTGGCGGCACGGCGTGCGCTTCGGCTTCGGCCTGGTCATGACCCTGTCGCTCGCCATGGTCGATATCCGCTTCCTGGCCCGCTTCTCCTGGCCGCTCTACGCCATCGGCATCGTGCTGCTGGTGCTCACCCTGCGCATGGGCCATGTCGGCAAGGGCGCCGAGCGCTGGCTCGAACTGGGCCCCATCCAGCTGCAGCCCAGCGAATTCATGAAAGTGGCGCTCGCCATGGCGCTGGCGTCCTGGTTTCACCGCGCCAGCTGGGAGCGGGTCGGCAATCCGCTGTTCCTGTTGCCGCCCGCGCTGCTGGTCCTCGTGCCGGTGGCCCTCATCCTCAAGCAGCCGAACCTCGGCACCGCCTTCATCACCGCCGTCATCGGCTTCTCGATCTTCCTCGGGGCCGGCATGCGGCTTTGGCAGGTGGCCCTGCTGCTGCTGCCCGTGCCGTTCGCCGCCAGGATCGCCTACGGCCACCTGCACGACTACCAGCGCGCCCGCATCACCACCTTCCTGCACCCGGAATCGGATCCGCTGGGCGCCGGCTACAACATCATCCAGTCCAAGATCGCGCTCGGCTCGGGCGGCCTGTGGGGCAAGGGCTTCATGCAGGGCACCCAGGCGCACCTGAATTTCCTGCCCGAGAAACAGACCGACTTCATCTTCTCGATCATCGCCGAGGAATGGGGCCTGGTCGGCGCGCTGTTCGTGCTGGCCTTGCAGTTGCTGCTGATCCTGGGCGCGATGCTGATCGCGCTGCGCTGCCGCAACCAGTATGGCCGCCTTCTGGCGCTCGGGATTGCCACCAATCTGTTCATGTATGTATTCGTCAACGTCGCCATGGTGGTGGGCGCCATTCCGGTCGGCGGCGTGCCGTTGCCGCTGATCAGCCACGGAGGCTCGGCCATGCTGACGGTCATGTTCGCCATGGGCCTGCTGCTGTCGGTCCATGTCCACCGCGACGTCGAATTCGCCCGCCGCGAGGAATTTCCGCCCTGATGCCGCGCTGCTTTGTGTTCGGCATATCAAGGAAGGCCGGGGGCTTTGCCCCCTGGACCCCCACCGGCGGCACGCCGGTCGGGGGTCCAGGGGGTGAAACCCCCTGGCCTTCCTTGATGTGTCAAACTCGATGCGTTCCGGTGTCATGCGCCTGATGCGTCCCGCCGAGGTCACCGCCGCCGTGCTCGATGCGCATTTGCGCGCCTCCGATAGCGCCACCGCGGTCATCGGCGACCTGTTCGGCCGCCCGGTGCGCATTCACCGCCTGCCGTGCGACGCGCCCCCGCTCAGCCCGTCGCAGCACGCCTGCCTGCGTCCCACCGCCGAGCAGCCGGCCGTGCACCGCCGCGTCATGCTCCTGGCTAGCGACGTCGCGGTGTCGGAGGCCGATCTCTGGTATGTGCCCGGCCGTCTGTGGCCCGGGATGGCGGCGATTTTGAGCGCCACGGACACGCCGTTCGGCATCGTGGTGCGCCCGATGCGTCCGCGCCGCGAAACGCTGGCGACGCGCTTCTGCGATCCGGGCGAGGCCTATGCGCTGGAGCATGAGGCGGTGCTGCGGGATGCAGACGGGCGCGCGATTGCGCTGGTGATGGAAAGGTATTTGAGGCAGGGAAGGGCGAAGGAAGCCGTTCTTTTCTGAAGAAAAGAACCAAAAGACTTTTGCCCCTGCGCCTGCGCAGAGGTTCGGGGCATGGCCGCTACGTTGGGGATTGCATCAAGAGCAAAAGTCTTTTGGTTCTTTTCTTCAGAAAAGAACTGCTTCCTTTTCAGCGGCGTCACGCGATTCCGTGCCTCGCGTGACGCCCCTGGCATTTACTTTCCTTAGCGACCGGCTTTTCCGCTGCACGCGGTCGCGTTACTGATATTGATGTTCCACTGGTTGTTAC
>CAJCIS010000160.1 GCA_903970435.1 Acidobacteriota bacterium
AAAACTTTTGCCGTTTTGTTGTCGTTTGCGTTATGGGTATATTCTGGCCCTTTGCACATTTTGGTGTTGCGCCCATTATGCAGTTGTGCACGCCCCCCGTGCGCAGCCTGGTAGCTCCGGTTCGGTGGCCCCTCTGCCGCCGGCCGGGGCTGTCCCGTTACGTCATGGTTGAGATGAAGCGGGCGGCCATGCCGATTTTCTTCCCGCCGATAATAACCGCTTCCGGCGAAACGCCGCCCATCCAGTAGGCGAGCTCGCGCGGATGCCGCACCGGCCACACGACCATGTCCGCTTCCTTGCCGACTTCGAGTGTTCCGAGGTCGGCCGTCAGGCCCAGCGCGGCGGCGGCATGGCGCGTGACGCCGGCCAGTGCCTCCTCCGGCGTCAAGCGAAACAGACATGCCGCGAGGTTGATTGCGGTCAGCAAACTCAGCAGCGGAGAACTGCCGGGATTTGCATCGGTCGCCACCGCCATCGGAACACCGTGAGTGCGGAATTCCGCGACCGGCGGCGGCTGCGAGGCGCCCACCGTTGCGTAGGCGCCGGGTAGCAGAACTGCCACAGTCCCGGCCGCCGCCATCGCCCGCACCCCCGCCTGCGACGTATATTCCAGGTGGTCGGCGGACAGCGCCCCGTGCGCCGCCGCCAGCGCCGCGCCGCCGCCGTCCGCCAATTGGTCCGCATGCAGCTTGACCGGCAAGCCGAGCGCGCGCGCCGCTCGGAAAACCCGGTCCACCTGGGCATTGGAGAACGCGATTGTTTCGGCGAACGCATCGACCGCGTCACACAGGCCGGCCTGCGCCGCCGCGGGTAATATTACATGCATGATATGGTCGACATAGGCGTCGGCGCGCCCGGCATATTCCGGGGGTACCGCGTGGGCGGCCAGCAAACTGGTGCGTACCCGCACACCGGTGGCCGTGCCCAGGGCGCGCGCCACCCGCAACATCTTCAACTCGTGGGTCATCGTCAGCCCATAGCCGGACTTGATTTCGACGGTCGTTACGCCCTCCGCGATCAAGCGCGCCAGCCGGGACGATGCGGTAGCTAACAATTCTGCCTCGCCGGCGGCGCGTGTCGCGGCGACCGTGGACAAAATGCCGTGCCCGGCGCGCGCCGCTGCCTCGTACGAAATGCCGCCGAGCCGCGCTTCAAATTCGGCGCTGCGATCCCCCGCGAAAACCAGATGCGTGTGGCAGTCGATCAGCCCCGGCGTCAGCACCGAGCCGCCCAGGTCGTGCGTCATCGTTTCGGCGTGCACGAACGAAGCCGGCAGCTCCGCGCGGCTGCCGACCCATGCAATGCGGCCGCCCCGTACCGCCACGGCACCATCCTCGATCATACCGTAGGGCGCGCCGGTGGCCGCCATCGTCGCCACCAGGCCGCCCTGCCACACCGCATCCGCCGTCGCCACCAAGAGCCCCCTTTACCGCGTGCTTTCGCCGCTCTACGCTACCTGTCTAGACAGGTTAGTGCCAGATGTTTCTCTACGCCGACCACGCCCTGCTCGACGGCGGATTTGCCCCGCGCGTCCGCATTGCCATCAGCGACGGCAACATTGCCGGCGTGACGGAAGATGCCGCGCCGCAGCCGGGCGATGAGCACGTGCCGGGATTGCTGCTGCCCGGCATGCCTGACCTGCACAGCCACGCGTTCCAGCGCGCCTTCGCCGGGCTCAGCGAATTTGACGGCGGGGGCGGCGATTTCTGGTCGTGGCGGGATTGCATGTATCGCACCGCGGCGCGCATCACGCCCGAGACCTGCGCCGCCATTACCGCCTGGCTCGGCAAGGAACTGCTGAAAGGCGGCTACACGTCGCTCGCCGAATTCCATTATCTGCATCACCGGCCGGACGGCACTCATTACGAACCGAGCACTACCATGGCACGCGCCATCGCCGGCGGCGCGGGCCAGGCGGGCATCGCTTTGACGCTGCTGGTCGGCATTTACGAAGCCGGCGGTTTTGACGGCGCGCCGCTCATCGGCGGCCAAAATCGCTTCTGCAACAAGGCGGCGGACGGCGTTGCCATGGCCGGCGCGTTGCGCGCGGATGGGTTCAGCACGGGGCTGGCGCTGCATTCGCTGCGCGCCGTGCCGCCGGCTTCGTTGCGACAGGCGGTGGCCGCCTTTGCCGGCGCCGGGCCGATTCATGTTCACGTGGCCGAGCAGCGCGCGGAAGTCGAGGCATCCATCGCCGCGCTGGGAGCGCCGCCGGTCGCGTGGCTGCTCGACAATGCCGATATCGACGCTTCGTGGTGCCTGGTCCATGCGACTCACGCGACCGACCCGGAAATTGCCGCGGCGGCCCGAACGGGCGCCGTTATAGGGCTTTGCCCGACCACGGAAGCGGATCTCGGCGATGGCATTTTCGATCTGCCGTCGCTTCTTGCGGCGAGCGGTCATTTTGGGATCGGCAGCGATAGCAATGTTGCGCTCGATGCGTTTGCGGAACTCCGGCTGCTCGAATATAGTCAGCGGCTGCGGCGCGAAAAGCGCAATATCAGCGCGGCCGGCGACGGTCATACGGGCCGCGCCTTGTGGCAAGCCGCATGCCGCGGTGGCGCGCGGGCCTGCGGGCGGGCCGCGGGCCGCATTGCCGCCGGTTTGTGCGCCGATTTAGTCGTGATCGAGCCAACGCCGGAGAGCGAAGGCCGTTCGCCCGATTTCAGCCTTGACGCGGCCATCTTCGCCGATCCGCGCTCGGCCGCGCGCCACGTGATGGCTGGCGGCGTTTGGCTTGTCCGTGACGGCGTGCATCGTAACGAGGTCGCGATTGACGCTGCCTATCGCCGCGCGCTCAGAACGATCTCGACATGACGGAAAGCCCGTATCAGGCGATCAAGCGCAGCATTGCCGACGGCATTGCCAGCCGCCGCTATTCGGCCGGCCAGGTGCTGCCTTCCGAGCATGAACTTTGCCGCACGTTCGGTGTTGCGCGCATGACGGTTAATCGCGCCATGCGGGAGCTCGCCGCGGAAAATCTGGTTCGCCGCGTGCCGGGTGTGGGTACCTTCGTTGCTGAACCGGTCGCGCAATCCGGCCTGGTCGAGCTGCGCAATATTGCCGATGAAATTGCCGAGCGCGGTCACCGCCACAGCGCGCAGGTTTTCGCGCTCGGCACCCTTGTTGCCGACGAGGTGGCGAGGGCATTGTTCGCCCTGCCCGCCGGCGCTGCGCTGTATCATTCTGCCATCCTGCATTGCGAGAACGGAACGCCCATTCAGTACGAAGATCGTCTGGTCAATCCCGCGCTCGCGCCGGATTACCTGCGGCAGGATTTTGCCCGCATGACGCCGAACGAATATCTGGTTCAGGTCGCGCCGGTGCAGGAAGTGGCGCATACCGTTCAAGCCGTCGCGGCACCCCCCGACATCGCGCGCCACATGGGATTGGCGCCCTCGGAGCCGTGCCTGCTGGTCACCCGCCGCACCTGGTCCCGCGACAGGCTCGCTGCGTTCACGAAACTCTATTACCCCGGCAGCCGGTTTGTCCTCACCGGCCGCTTCGTTCCTTCAAACAGATAAAAGTTTTTTGCTTCTTTTTTTCAAAAAAGAAGGCCTTCTTCCTTCGTGTTCATAAGGTTCGCACCATGAATGATTTACGCCGAAACAGCCGTGTGGTTCGCGCTGCCGGGGGCACGCACATGACTGCGCGGACGTGGCAGACGGAGGCGGCTTTGCGCATGCTGATGAATAATCTGGACCCTGAGGTGGCCGAGCGGCCCGAGGAGCTTGTCGTGTATGGCGGCATCGGCCGTGCGGCGCGCAACTGGGATTGTTTTGATGCCATTGTCGGTGGCCTGACAAAACTTGGGCCGGACGAGACGATGCTGGTGCAATCCGGCAAGCCGGTGGGGATATTCCGGACCCATACCGACGCACCGCGGGTTTTGCTAGCGAATAGCAACCTGGTTCCGCATTGGGCCAACTGGGACCATTTCAATGCGCTGGATCGTCTCGGCCTCATGATGTACGGCCAGATGACTGCCGGGAGCTGGATTTATATCGGCAGCCAGGGGATTGTCCAAGGCACCTACGAAACGTTCGTCGAACTGGGGCGGCAACATTATAACGGTCATCTGGCCGGAAGATGGATCCTTACCGCAGGCCTTGGCGGCATGGGGGGGGCGCAACCGCTGGCCGCGACGCTCGCGGGTGCGAGCATGCTTGCGGTTGAAGCACAGGACAGCCGCATCGAAAAACGCCTGCAAACCGCTTATCTCGATCGCCGCGCCACCACGCTCGACGAGGCGCTCGCTATTATCGAAACATCCCACCGCGGCGGAAAACCTGTGTCCGTCGGGCTGCTTGGCAACGCGGCCGAAGTTTTTCCGGAAATTCTGCGCCGCGGCATTCGCCCCGACGCGGTGACCGATCAAACATCCGCGCATGATCCCGTCAATGGCTATGTCCCCGCGGGATGGAGCATTGCGGCGTGGGAGGCCAAGCGCGTGACGCATCCGGCCGAAGTAGCGGCGGCGGCGAAGAAGTCGATGCGGGTACATGTGGAAGCGATGCTGGGCTTTCACGCGCTCGGCATTCCCACCGTCGATTACGGCAACAATATCCGCCAGGTTGCGCGCGACGAGGGCCTGGCCAATGCTTTCGACTTTCCGGGATTCGTGCCCGCCTATATCCGCCCGTTGTTCTGCCAGGGCAAGGGCCCGTTTCGCTGGGTCGCTTTGTCCGGCGACCCGGACGATATTCGCGTGACCGACGAAGTGGTTGCCGAATTGATGCCGCATGACACGCATTTGCATCGCTGGCTCGCCCACGCGCACAAGCGAATTCATTTCCAGGGTCTGCCGGCGCGCATCTGCTGGCTGGGCCTCGGCGATCGCCACAGGGTCGGCCTCGCGTTCAATGATCTGGTGCGCAGCGGCCGCGTGCGCGCGCCCATTGTTATAGGGCGCGACCATCTCGACAGCGGTTCGGTCGCCAGCCCAAATCGTGAGACGGAATCCATGCGCGACGGTAGCGACGCCGTTTCCGACTGGCCGCTTCTGAATGCGCTGCTGAATACCGCCAGCGGCGCGACATGGGTATCGTTGCATCATGGGGGCGGCGTGGGGATGGGATTTTCGCAACATGCCGGCATGGTGATTGTTGCCGATGGCACCGAGGATGCGGCGCGCCGGCTTGAACGTGTTTTGTGGAACGATCCCGCCACCGGCGTAATGCGGCATGCGGACGCCGGCTATGACGATGCCTTGGCCTGTGCGCGCGCGCAACATCTGGATTTGCCCATGCTGGGGACGGCGCCATGAGCGCACTCCGCGTCGGTGCTTCGCCCCTGAGCCTTGCCGATTTGCGCTGCCTTGCCGCGGGCGCGAGCCTGGCGCTCGATCAAGCTGCGGTGCCGGCGATCGAGAAATCGGCGGCGGCGGTCGCGGACATTCTGGCTGACGGGCGCACCGTGTATGGCATCAACACCGGTTTCGGCGCCCTGGCCACTACCACCATTCCCCATGCGCAACTTGCCGAGTTGCAACGCCGCCTGGTGCTATCTCACAGCGTTGGCGTGGGCGCCCTGTTGCCCGACAATATTGTGCGGCTCATCATCGGCTTGAAAATCGTGGCGCTCGCGCGCGGTTATTCCGGGGTTCGTCCTGTCGTGATAGAAGGGCTGCTTGCGCTTCTGCAGGCAGGCATTTTACCCTGCGTTCCGGGCAAAGGTTCGGTCGGTGCCTCCGGCGATCTGGCGCCGCTCGCGCATATGGCGGCGACCCTGATTGGCGAAGGCAGTGCGCGCGTGAACGGACAGATCATGCCGGCCGACGCGGCATTGCGTGCGGCGGGGCTGGCACCGTTGGCGCTTGCCCCGAAAGAGGGGCTGGCCCTGCTGAACGGCACGCAGGTATCAACCGCCCTTGCGCTGACTGCACTTTTTCGTATCGAGGCGATCTTCGGCAGCGCCGTGGTTGCGGGGGCGTTGTCGGTGGACGCGGCGCAGGGCAGCGATACGCCGTTCGATGCGCGCATTCATCAAGTGCGCGGCCAGCCGGGACAGATCGAGACGGCAACGGCTTATTTCAGTCTGCTCGCCAGCAGCCAGATCCGCCTCAGTCACGTCGATTGCGGGCGGGTGCAGGATCCTTACAGCCTGCGTTGCCAGCCCCAGGTGATGGGCGCCTGTCTCGATCTCATTCGCAACGCCGCGGCCACGCTGACCATCGAAGCCAATGCTGTCAGCGACAATCCGCTGGTGTTCGAGAATGGGGATGTTCTTTCGGGCGGCAATTTCCACGCCGAGCCGGTTGCGTTCGCCGCCGATACGCTGGCACTCGCGCTGGCTGAAATTGGCGCGCTATCGGAACGGCGCATCGCGCTGCTGACCGATACCAACATGAGCGGCCTGCCCGCTTTTCTGGTGACCGACCCCGGCATCAATTCCGGCTTCATGATTGCGCAGGTAACCGCGGCGGCGCTGGCCTCGGAAAATAAGTCCCTGGCGCATCCGGCCAGTGTGGACAGCCTGCCCACATCGGCCAACCAGGAGGATCACGTTTCGATGGCCACGTTCGCCGCACGGCGTTTGCATGACATGGCATCGAATACCGCCGGGATCGTTGCCATCGAGTTATTGGCGGCCGCCCAGGGCGTGGAATTCCATGCGCCTTTCGAAACCAGCGCGCCGTTGCGCGGTGCACTCGCCACCATCCGGGGCGTGGTTCCGGCCTATCGGGAGGACCGCTTCTTCGCCCCTGATATTGAGGCGGCAACGAGGCTGGTGGAGCAAGGTGCCTTGGCGCCGCTGGCCGGAAATTTTTTTACGTGACGGCGCCCAAGCTGTTCCATCTTCGCCAGGGGACCGGCCGTCTTGTGGTCAGCGTGCCGCACGCGGGCACCTACATACCTGCTGACATCGCCGCCGGAATGACGCCGGCCGGGCGTGCCGCCATCGACACGGACTGGCATGTGGACGCGCTTTACAAATTCGCGCACGGGCTCGGCGCGACGATTATCGTTGCGACGCACTCGCGGAATGTGGTCGATCTCAACCGGGCGCCGGACGGCGGGAAATTATATCCGGGCCAGGCGGAGACCGGCATTTGTCCGACCGAAACATTCGACGGTGCCCCGCTTTACGCTGGCAATGCCCCCAGCCCTGCCGCCCGCGCGCAACGCGTCCACACCTATTGGCAACCCTATCACGACGCCTTGGCTGCTTGCCTGGCGCGGACGTGCGCCGCGCACGGCCACGCGCATCTGCTCGATGCGCATTCCATTCGAACCCGTGTTCCACGTCTGTTCGATGGCGCGTTGCCGGACCTGAATTTCGGCACCAATGACGGCGCCGCCTGTACGGCGTCGTTGGCGGCGCGGGTGGTGCAATCGGCGGCCGAATTGGCCGCCGACCGGGGCTTCTCCCATGTGCTGAATGGCCGGTTCAGGGGCGGCTACATTACCCGGCATTATGGCCGGCCCGCGGACGGCGTGAACGCCATTCAGCTCGAACTCGCGCAGCGCACGTACATGGACGACGCGGCGTCGGCGTCGGACGGGCTTTCACGCATTGCCCCTGTATTCGATGCGGATCGCGCAGCACCGCTGATTGAGATTCTGCACTGCGTGGTGGCGGAACTATCGCGCCCTTAGCGCATTCTGGGTGCAGGAACGGCCGGCCGCCGATTGCGGGCGATTGCGCCTCGCTGTGTGGCGGGCCCGGTGATTCGGAGGACATAATGGTAAAATATCGGCACTCGGTGCGCGCTGCGTTGGCGGCCGGAGCCCTTTTCGTCAGCGTTGCGGCAACCACCCCGGCGCTGGCTCAAGCTGACGAGCAGGCCCTGATCGATCATTCGGTGGGGACGCTGCACGATCTGCGGCACGACAAGGAATTCGGCAACGCGCGTTCGCTGATGAATCGTGCGCGCGCCGTTCTGATAGCGCCGCGCATCTTCAAGGCTGGCTTCTTCTTCGGTGGTGAGGGCGGCCAGGCCGTTCTGCTGGTGCGCGGGCCGCACGGCTGGAGCGATCCGGCGTTCTATCAGGTCGCGTCAGCGAGCTTCGGCTTGCAGATCGGCGCCCAGGAATCCGAAATGATCATGTTCATCATGTCGGAAAAGGCATTGACTGCGCTGATGGCCGACAAGTTCAAGATCGGCGCCAATGCGGGTATTGCGGTGGCGACCTTGGGGTCCACGGTTGAGGGCGCCACCACGGGCAATGTGGGTGCGGACATCGTCGTTTGGGCCTCGGCCAGCGGCGCCTATGCCGGTATCAGCCTGGATGGTTCCGTCATCGAGCCGATGCGGCAAGGTGACGCGAATTATTATGGCCGTCCGGTGACCTCGAGCGACATCGTGCTGCGCCATACGGTGCGGGCGCATGGCGCGGGCGGTCTGGTCCGGGAGATGAACAGCCTATAATAACGGCTTCCTTCAGGTGCTGGCCTGTTGTTACAGGTCAGCACCTGAGGAATTTATTACGCCGGGATACGCCTCAGAGCAAAAGTTTTTTGGTTCTTTTTTTCAAAAAAAGAACTGCTTCTTTTTTACTTCTTCACTGGCTCCGTCAACGAGTCGATCGTCGCCATCAGCGTAGCCGCGCGATCCGCCGGAATTTGATACGCCCACCCTTTCGTGCGCGCCGCGATATCCTGCGCCTCTTTCGAACCGGTCGCCGAAACGGTCATCCAGGTCTGGCCGTTATCCTTGCGTAGCGCGAAATCCGCCACCACGCCATTGAACGTCACCAGGTGAACGCTGCCCGCGGCGCCGCCGCCCAGTTGCGCTTGCGGTTTGACATCATCGAGATTGAGGCCGGTGAACGCCGCCTGCACGTCCGATCCTGGCGTGTCCGAACTCAGCTTGCGGCCCGCCGGCACATCGTGCACTTCCAGCTTGTCGGCGGATTTGTCGCGCACGAAATCCAGCGGTGGATTGCCCGGCTGGGTCAGCACCACTTCGCGTATTTTGTTGGCGTCGATATCCACCACCGTGCGGTCAACCCAATCGATTGTTTCGTTCGGCAAGGTAATCGCCGGCGCCGCCAGCCACGTGCGGCCGGTTCCCGGCACGCGCGCATAAATCCGCTCGGTGTTGCCCACGCCGCTCGCCGCTTTGGTCTTGCCGAGAACCACGCTGCCGAGCGCGCCGCCTTTCGCATCCGCGAGCGCGACAAGATGCGACGCCGAACCCTTTCCGGGGTCGCCGAGGTCCAGTCTGGCGTAGGACGCGGAACGATCGGTCCGCGGCGAGACGCCGTGCAGCGCCACCAGCCCGTCGATCACCGGCCTGATCGTGGCGGCGGCGACCGGATAGAAGCCCTTGTTTTGTAACGTCCAGCCATCGGCCGGTTTGCCGGCAACCGGCGTGCGCGACAAATTGACCGTACCGTCGGCGCCGGTGACATCAATTTTTGCCAGCGTATCGGTATGGCCCTTCAGACCCGGCACCAGCAGGCCGCCGCCGCCTTGTTCGGCGGTGCCCGTGCTGCCGCCCGGCGCCGGCAGCAACACCGCCAGGATCGCGGCCGGCACCGCAATGGCGGCAAGCACCTGGATTGTTTTCATACGCATGATCGTTCCCTCAATGCACCGTGGCGCGCCGCTGCCGCCGGCGTACGCGCAGCACGCCGATCAGGACCGCCAGGCCCGCCACCAGCAGCGGCATTAGCACCACATCGAAAAATACCAGCTTGTTCTTCAGCCGATCGATATGCTCCCGCAGTGCGAGTTGCACCTGGCGCAATTCGGTGCGGGTGGCGACGATCTCGGCGCGGAACTGATCGACGGTCTTCTGCTGATCGGGCGTCAGCGTCACGTCGCCACTGGAATCATCGGCGGGCTTGATGCTGGCCAGCTTTTGCTGGGCTTCCTGCAACCGGCCCTCCAACTCCTTCTCATGCGTTCTGTAACGGTCATCCGCGGCGTGCCGCATGCTGTCCACGACGGTGAAGGGCCGCACGGCTGATCCGCGCGATCGCAGATTGATCAAGTCCGCGGTGCCGCCGAGGCTGTCCACCGCGTTCTGCACGAAATCGCCGTTATTGGCGATGGGTGTACCCACGCGCCTTCCCATGAAATCC
Organism: Acidobacteriota bacterium; assembly: GCA_903970435.1. Lineage (GTDB taxonomy): Bacteria > Pseudomonadota > Alphaproteobacteria > Acetobacterales > Acetobacteraceae > CAJCIS01. The sequence goes on from CAJCIS010000160.1 coordinate 10,032, forward strand.
TGGAACTGGATCCAGAAATGATCGTCCAGAATATCGGTATCGGCGACGACGATTACGTTGATCGGTTGTTGCGCCGTCTTGATTTGCGGCATTCCGCTGAGCTTGTCGGATTTGTCGCTCGTCACATCCTTCGGCGGCCCGTCGGGAAATGCGGTGGAGGCGATGCCCGACACCCGCGCGGCAATGGTGTAGCGCTGCCCGCTCGGCGTGAAGTCTTTCAGCAGTCCGAGAATGTCGGGAACCGGCGCGCCGGCCACCCGGCTGACATCGATCATGTTGGAGTCGTTTGACGACCGCAGCAACCATTCGAAGTCGGTGTGGGCGCCCTTGATCGGTGCGATCGCCCCCGCGGTGCCGACATTGATTTGAGTGAGCCGCCCGGTAATCGGATCGGTCGGGTTGATATCGTCGCCGCGCAATGTCAGCCAGCCGAGATATTCGGCCTCGATCGGGTGGTCGGGGTCGCCGGCGTTCACCGATGTTGCGGCCGCCCGGTCGCCGACGAACTTGGCCGGCGTCAGCGTGACACCCCAGGCCTTCAGCAGACGGTCGACACCTGGCGGCGCGCCGCCGCGCCGCATGGCCGAGCGATGCGATTGCTCGAATTCCGAGTAGGGGTCGGCGAACAGCAGCACATGGCCGCCGCGCAGCACGAACTGGTCGATGGCGTATTCGGTCTTGTCGTCCAGCTTTTCCGGCTGAACCAGCATCAGCACATCCACATCGTCGGGGATGGGGCTGTCGATGCTGACGGCGAGATCATGGACATCGTAATTCTGCCGCAACTGATCCATCACGGCTTGCGGCATCGATTGCTGGCCGCGCATTTGCGCCACCGGATCGCCTTCCAGCTGCAATTCGGTCATCAGGCCGACGATCTTCTTCTTCGGATGCGCCAGCGCCTGCACCATACGGGTCAGATCGTATTCGAGGAATTTCTCCCGGTCGCTCTGGAAGAACGGAATGGTTTCGGTGTCGTCGGTCGTGTTGCTGCCGGAAAGGCCGAAATAGACCGATTCGCTGCCCTGCTCCAAGGTCACCGCCTGCAGGCCGGCGGCCGTCGCCTGGTCCTCCAGTTCGGAAAATGGCGTGGGATTGAGAATTTCCAGGTGGATCTTGCCGCCGGCGATGCTGGCGTAACGTTGCAGCAAGGCGCGCACCCGGTCGGCATACACGCCATAGCTCGGCACCACCTCGCCCAGGCGTTTGGAGTAATAGAATTTCAGCGTAATCGGTTCATCGATCCGTTGCAGGATCGCCTTGGTGCCGCCGGAGAGCGTGTAGAGCCCCTGGTCGGTCAGATCCACGCTTGCGGCGGGGAACAGGCGCGCGGCGATCGAACTGACCGCCAGGAACAGCACGCAGGCCAGAAAAAGCCCGGCCGCCGTCAATAGTACGGGGGAACGCCGCATACTCAAAACCCCTCAATCCGCCTTCTTGAGTTCAACCAGCTCGATGTTGGCGAACAGGAACAATGCCATCAGGCCGCCGAAGAACACCAGGTCGCGCAGTTCCACCTGTCCGCGGATGACGGATGAGAAATGATCCAGCACGCTCAACGAGGAAACGCCATCCGTAATCGCTGCCGGCAGCCAGGCGCGCAACGGCCCCTGCACGATCGGCGAGCCGGTGGCGATGAACAGGAAGCAGATCGCCGCGGTGACGACGAACGCAATGACCTGGCTGCGGGTGAGTGCCGAAACCGCGCCGCCGATAGCCAGAAACGCGCCCGCCATCAGGAACGATCCCAGATAGCTGGCCAGGATCACGCCGTTGTCCGGGCTGCCGAGGTAATTCACCGTGATCCAGAAAGGCACCGTCAGCGCCAGCGCGATGCCGGTGAAAACCCAGGCCGCGAGGAATTTGCCGATCACCGCCTCGGGCACCGTAATCGGCAAGGTCAGCAGCAATTCCACCGAACCGCTTCTGCGCTCCTCCGCCCACAGGCGCATCGACAGCGCCGGGATCAGGAACAGATACAGCCAGGGATGAAAATCGAAGAAGGGTTCGAGATCGGCCTGGCCGCGCTCGAAAAAACCGCCGACATAGAATGTCACCGACCCTGCCAGCAGCAGGAAAATGACGATGAACACATACGCCACCGGCGTGGTGAAATACGCGGCGAGCTCGCGGCGGAAGATGATGCCTATTGTGCGCATGGAACCCTCGAGAGAAGGAGGCCTGGGATGTGATGCGAAACCCGCATTGACGTCCGCCAAACCTCGTCACGCCGATGCGTGTGCCTTGGAAACAATCAAACCCGGCAAATCACGCCGCCATCGTAATGTCACGAAACACCCCGTCCAGCCGGCCGCGCTCCACCCGCAACTCGGCCACGCCGACGCCCCGCGCGGCGAGCAAGCCGCGCACCAGCGGCCCGATATCGGCGCCGTTCTGCGGCAGCACGTAAACACCCTGATCGTCGGCCCGCCCGGCGGCTTCAACTCTTTTCACACCGGGCAGCGCGCCCAGTTCGTCCTGCACGGAAGCCGGCAACTTGCCTTCGGCACGCACATACACCGCGTGGTGATACGGCGACCGCGCCTCCAGCGCCGCCGGTGTGCCATCCACCAACACGCGGCCGTTGGCAATCACCATGGCGCGGGTGCAGACGGCGTCCACCTCCTCGAGAATATGGGTGGAAATGATAATGGCTTTCGTGGCCGCCATGCTGCCGATCAATTGCCGCACCTGGTGCTTCTGGTTCGGATCCAAACCGTCCGTCGGCTCGTCGAGGATCAGCACTTCGGGGTCATGCAGCAGCGCCTGCGCCAGTCCCACCCGGCGCTTGAATCCCTTGGACAAGGTGTCGATCGGCTGCTCGAGCACGGACCCCAAATCCACGCGGTCCACCGCGCGGTCCACCGCGGCGCGCGCCTCGGCGCCGCGAAAGCCGCGAATTTGTGCAATGAATGCCAGGAACGACGCGGCTGTCATGTCCGGATAGGCGGGCGCGCCTTCCGGCAAATAACCCAGGCGCCGGCGCGCGGCCAGGCCGTCCTCCACCACGTCGTGGCCGCAAATCGAGGCGCGGCCCGCGCTGGGTGTGAGGAAGCCGGCCAGCATTTTCATGGTGGTGGACTTGCCTGCGCCGTTGGGACCCAGAAAACCGACCACCTCGCCGCGATCGACCGTGAAGCTGATCCCGCGCACGGCCTCTATATCGCCGAAATGCTTCGAAAGGCCTTCGATTTCAATAAGATGCATGCCGCCATCCGTGGGTGAACCGGGTGCGCGGGGCTGCTAGCAGATCGGCGGGCGGTTGAAAAGAGGCCGGCACGGGGAAGCAGGAAGCCGTTCTTTTTTGAAAAAAAGAACCAAAAAACTTTTGCTCTTGGTGCAACCCGCCCTGTGTGCAGGCGCATGGACAAAAGTCTTTTGGTTCTTTTCTTCAGAAAAGAACGGCTTCCTCACTTTTAAACGCAGGCCCGATTCTTGCTGGTCCGGACCCGGCGCCGCACCGGGGCGACGCGGGACAAGAAAGAGGCCTATAAGCCCCCCATGACGCTGCATGTCGCCCTCACGCACCGCACCCTCTACCGCTACGAAAAGCCCGTCACACTCGGGCCGCAAACCATTCGGCTGCGCCCCGCGCCGCACGCGCGCACGCCGGTGCTGTCCTATGCGCTGAAGGTTCAGCCCGACCCGCACTTCCTGAACTGGCAGCAGGACCCGCAGGGCAATTTCCTCGCCCGCGTGGTGTTTCCCGAACGCGTGCGCGAATTCTCCGTCACCGTGGACCTGGTGGCCGACATGGCCACCATCAATCCGTTCGACTTCTTCCTTGAACCCGAGGCGGAGCACGTTCCCTTCGCCTACGAGGCGTCGCTCGCCGAGGAACTGGCGCCCTACCTTGCCGCCGACCCGGCCGGCCCGTTGCTGTCGGCGCTCGTGGACGCGCATCGGCCGCATGGCGAGGCGACGGTTGACTGGCTGGTGGGCCTGAACCGGGCGATTCAGGAGCGCATTGCCTACATCGTACGCATGGAGCCGGGCGTTTTCACGCCCGAGGCGTGCCTCGAACAGGCGAAGGGCTCCTGCCGCGATTCCGCCTGGCTGCTCGTGCAGGCCTTGCGTCATCTCGGCTACGCCGCGCGTTTCGTGTCCGGCTACCTCATCCAGCTCGCCGCAGACCGCAAGCCGGTCGAGGGGCCCGCCGGTCCCACCGCGGATTTTACCGACCTGCACGCCTGGGCCGAAGTGTTCCTGCCCGGCGCCGGGTGGGTGGGGCTGGACGCGACCTCCGGACTTCTCGCGGGGGAAGGCCATATTCCGTTGGCGGCCAGCCCCGCGCCGCAATCCGCCGCCGCCATTTCCGGCATGGTGGAAAAGGCGGACGTGGAATTCACCCACGACATGCATGTCCAGAGGGTGCGCGAGACGCCGCGGGTGACGAAACCCTATACGGACGCGCAATGGCAGGCCTTGGTCGCCGAGGGGCACCGCGTGGACGGCGCGCTGGCCCGCTTGCAGGTGCGCCTGACCATGGGTGGCGAACCCACCTTCGTTGCCGCCGGCGATCGTGACGCGCCGGAATGGAATACCGACGCGATCGGCCCCACCAAGCGCATTTTCGCCGGCCGGCTGCTGCGCCGGCTGGCGCCCTTGTGGGCCCCGGGCGCGGCGTTGCAGCAAACGTTGGGCAAGCATTATCCCGGCGAACAATTGCCGCGCTGGGCGTTGTCGGCGCATTGGCGGCGCGACGGCGAGCCGATCTGGGCGCGTCCCGAATTGCTGGCGCAGGATGACGATGCGATCGGCGCCGACATCGACCTCGCAGCGCAATTCGCCGCATCGCTGGCCGAACGTCTGCAGGTGGCCCCGGAATATGTGCAGCCCGCGTATGAGGACATTCATTATTTCCTGTGGCGCGAATACCGCCTGCCCGCCAACGTGATTACGGAAGACGCCAAGCTGGCCGACCCGCTGGAACGCGCCCGCCTCGCCCGCGTGTTCGGCCATGGCCTGGACAAGCCGGTGGGCTCGGTGCTGCCGCTGCGGCGCACGCAGAGCAACGGCCGCAGCCGCTGGCAGTCGGCGAAATGGTTTCTCCGCGGCGAGCATCTGTTCCTGGTGCCGGGTGATGCGCCGCTGGGCGCGCGCCTGCCGCTCGAATCGCTGCCGTGGGCCGACAACGACATGATCGAGTTCGAACAAGAACGCGATCCGATGGCGCCGCGGCCGGCTCTGCCGTTATGGTCTAGCCTGCGCGCCGTCACGCCGGCGGCCGCCATGCCGAAGCTGATGCATCAAAAGGCGCCGGTGCCGGGCGAGCCCGATCCCGAATTGATCCGCACCGCGCTGACCGTGCAGCCCCGCGACGGCCGCCTGCACGTATTCATCCCGCCCGTCACCCTGGCCGAGGACTGGCTGGCGCTGGTGGCGTCGATCGAGGCGACCGCCGGCGAACTCGGCACGCCGGTGGTGCTGGAAGGCTACCCGCCGCCGCGCGATCCGCGGTTGCAACAATTCTCCGTCACCCCCGACCCCGGCGTCATCGAGGTGAATATTCATCCCGCCGCCAGCTGGGACGATATGGTTTCGCGCACGACCAAACTCTACGAGGTGGCGCGCGAAACCGGCCTGGCGGCGGAGAAATTCATGCTCGATGGCCGCCATGTCGGCACCGGCGGCGGCAACCATGTGGTGATGGGCGCGGCGCACCCCGCCGACAGCCCGTTCCTGCGCCGGCCCGATTTGCTGAAGAGCCTGCTCGGCTTCTGGCACAATCACCCCAGCCTGTCTTTCCTGTTCAGCGGCCTCTTCATCGGCCCGATGAGCCAGCACCCGCGCATCGACGAAGCGCGTGACGATTCGATTGCGGAACTGGAAATCGCGTTCTCGAAGATCGCGCCCGGCCAGCCGACGCCGCCCTGGCTGACCGACCGGCTGCTGCGCAACATCCTGGCCGATATGACGGGCAACACGCACCGCACGGAATTCTGCATCGACAAGATGTATGCACCGGAATCGGCCACCGGGCGGCTCGGGCTGGTGGAATTCCGCGCGCTGGAAATGCCGCCCGACGCGCATATGTCGCTGGCGCCGATGCTGCTGATGCGGTCCGCGATCGCGGCGTTCTGGGAGCACCCGTACGAGCGCCGCCTGGTGCGCTGGGGCACGCGGCTGCACGACGAATTCATGCTGCCGCATTACGTCGCCGAAGACTTCGTCGATGTGCTCGAGGAACTCGCCACGCTCGGCTACAAGCTCGATCCCGCCTGGTTCGCGCCGCACGCCGAATTCCGCTTTCCCAAGGTGGGCGAAATTACCACGCGCGGCATGACGCTGTCGCTGCGCACGGCGCTGGAACCATGGCACGTGCTGGGCGAGGAACCGGTCGCGGGCGGCACGGTTCGTTTCGTGGACAGTTCGGTGGAGCGCATCGAGGCGCACGTCTCCGGATTTACACCGGAACGGTTTGTCCTGGGCTGCAACGGCCATGCGGTGCCGCTGACCGCAACCGCGACCGCCGGCAACTACGTGGGCGGCGTGCGCTTCAAGGCATGGAATCCGCCCGCGTCGCTGCACCCCACCATCAAGCCGCACGCGCCGTTGGTATTCGACATTTACGATCGCTGGAACAATCGCAGCCTGGGCGGCATCACCCACCATGTGGCGCATCCCGGCGGACGCTCCTACGATCGGTTCCCGGTAAACGCCAACGAAGCCGAGGCCCGCCGCCGCGCCCGCTTCTGGCCGTTCGGCCATACCGCGGGGACGATGCATGAGCCACAGCCGTTACCAACCCCGGAGGCACCGCGCACGCTGGACCTGCGTCGGGCGGGTTAGGCGTGCGGGCGCTTAAAGGAAACAGGCCAGGGGCGCTGCCCCCTGGACCGCAGGGGCAGAGCCCCTGGCCTTCTTGTTAATGCCCCCCCGCGACGAACTGCTCGACGACAAAGGCCGCCTTCGCGGGCCATGGCGGCGGATGTTGGGGACGTTGCTCGGGCTCGGCACCGAGGCGCTGCGGGAGCGGCGGGCGGAGATCGACCGGGCGTTGGCGGATATCGGCGCGCCGGCGGTATTTGCGCGGCAGGAGGCCGCGCACTGGCGTTGCGATCCCATTCCGTTGTTGCTGACGGAGACCGAGTTCGGCGATTTGACGGCGCGCCTGGCGCAGCGGGCGACGGTGATCGAGCACATGCTGGCGGATTTATACGGGCCGCGGCGGTTGCTTGATCTGGGTGTGTTGCCGCCGGCGCTGGTGTATGCGTCGCCGTTCTATTTGCATGCGCTGCGCGGCGCGGCGGTGCCCCGGCAAATGGGCCTTTATGCCGCGGATGTGCTGCGCGCACCGGACGGCACCTGGCGGGTTGTGGCGGACCGCACCGCGGCGGCGGCGGGACTGGCCTATGTATTGGAAAATCGCCGCGTCATGGCGCGTGTGCTGCCGGAATTGTTCCGCCACCTCGATGTGGCCGAGGTGCGCCCGTTTTTTGATGCGTGGGCGGACCGGTTGCAGCATCTGGCACAAGCGGGGCAGGATGCGCCGGGCCTGGCGCTGCTGACGCCGGGCCATGAAGACGCGCGCTGGTTCGAGCATGTGATGCTGGCCCGCGCGCTGGGGTTGGCGGTGGTGGAGGACGACGACCTGACCGTGCGCGATGGCGCGCTGTGGGTCAAATCGTTACGGGGATTGCAGCGCGTGCACGTGCTGCTGCGCCGCCAGGACGGCCGCCACACCGACCCTTTGGAACTGCACGATGCAGCGGTGGCGCACAGCGGCACGCCCGGCCTGTTGCACGCCATGCGCAACGGCACCGTGCAGGTGCTGAACGCACCCAGTTCCGATTTCGCCGAAGCCCCTGCCCTGGCGGCTTTCCTGCCGCAGATTGCGCGTGCCCTGCTGGGCGAGGATCTTTCGCTTGCCTCGGTGCCGACCTACTGGCTCGGCGATCCTGGGCAGCGCGCGGCGGCGTTGACCGATCCCGAAACAATCATTCTGCGCAACGCGCTCGACGGCAACGCGCCCGGGCGGCCATGGCAATTGATGTCGCAGGCGGGGCGCGCGGCGGCGCTGGCGGAGATCGGCGCGCATGGCGAGCGTTACGCGGCAACAATGGTACCGCCCGCCAGTGCGGCGCCCTGCACCGGCGAGGGCGACACGCTGGAGCCGCGCGGCCTTGTGGTGCGCCTGTTCCTCATTGCGGACGGCCAGGGTTGGCGCGCGCTGCCGGGTGGCCTGGCCCGCGTGCTGGGCGAGGGCGATATTCCCACCGGACCGTTGCCGCGCGAGGCCTTGTCGAAGGATGTGTGGGTGCTGCGCGAGGAGGGCGACATTGTCGGCGGCGGCGGCAACCTTGCGGCACCCGCCTTGCCGATCCGGCGCGTCGCCGGCGATCTGCCAAGCCGGGTTGCCGACAATTTCTACTGGTTCGGCCGTTATCTGGAACGGCTCGATAACATCTCCCGCCTCACCCGCACGCTGCTCGCGCGGCTGGCCCGCGGCGCGCCGTTGCCGCACGAGGTGCCTGAAATCGCAACGTTGTCGGCATGCCTGGCGGAGGCCGGCGTGTTGAACCAGGAGCATCTTACCGAAAAACTCGATTATTCGCTGGCCCAGTTGCTGGCCGCCGCCATTACCGGCGATGCGGGTCCGTTCGCCCGCATGATTCTGCGCGTGCAGGGGCTGGCGGATCGCCTGCGCGACCGGCTGAGCGGCGAGATGCACCAAAGCATCCGCCACAGCCTGCGTTCTTTGAAAGGCGCCCGCATGGCGCTGCGCGGCGGGCGCCGTGTCGAAGCCGGCCTGCTGATGGATTTCTGCGGCCGTTGCCTGGAGTTTTCCGCAACGGTTGCCGGTTACGCGGCGGAAAACATGGTGCGCGGCGGCGGCCGCCTGTTCCTCGATCTCGGGCGCCGGGTGGAGCGCGCGCAGGCGGTCGCCAACCATTTGCGCCACGCGCTCGATCAGCCGCCGGTGCGGATCGAGGCCGGGCTGGCACTGGCACTGGAACTGTGCGACAGCACAATTACCTACCGCAGCCGGTATTTGAACGTGGTACAGCCCGCGCCGGTGCTCGACCTGGTTCTCTCCGATGACGGCAATCCGCGTGGGCTGGGCTACCAACTTACCCAGGCGCGCATGCTGCTCGCGGTGCTGGGCGGCGGCGAGGATGCCGAACTCGCCCTGCTGCTGGACCCGCTGGCTGCCGAGACACGCCTGATCGTGGCCGACCTGGTGGCGGCTTCCGACCAGGCCGACGCCGCCGCGGCGATGATGCCGCGCCTGCACGCCATCGAGACGGAACTGGCAGCCCTTTCCGATGCCATTACCAGCCGCTATTTCACCCTGCTGCCGATGCGTGCGACCGGGCAGATGGTTCTCGCCTGATGCCCAGTTCGTGATCGGCGCCAAATGATCTATTTCCTGCGCCACGAAACCAAACACGAATATGGCCACAAGGTGGATGTGGCCGCGCATTTGTTGCATCTCACGCCTTTGCAATTGCCGTGGCAGCGGGTGCTGCAGATGCATTTGCACGTCGAACCGGAGCCGAGCCGCCTCGTCACCGAGGTGGATTGTTTTGGTAATGCTACGACATGGCTGTTCCTCGACGCGCCGCACGCGCAGTTCCAGGCGGTGCTGGAAGCCCGGGTGGAGGTGGCACCCCGCGTGCCGCCCGCGCCGGCCGCCACGCAGGCATGGGAGGACATCGCCGCGACTGTGCGCGCCGGCGGGCCGGCCGGCCATCGCGCCGCGGAGTTCACCTTCGCGAGCCCCATGGTGGCGCCGTTCGCCGCCGTGCACGACTATGTGCGGCCAAGCTTTGCAGCCGGAATGCCGGTTTTCACCGCCATCCATGCGCTGACGTTGCGGATCAAGCGCGAATTTGCCTTCCGGACCGATGTCACCGAGGTGGGCACCCCGCTGGCAAAAGTGCTGGCGCAGCGCGCCGGGGTCTGCCAGGATTTTTCTCACCTGATGATCGCGGGGCTGCGTTCCATGGGCCTGCCGGCACGCTACGCCTCCGGCTATATCCGCACCCGGCCGCCGCCGGGCGGCAAGCCGCTCTGCGGCGCCGACCAGTCGCACGCCTGGGTATCGTGCTGGCTCGGCGCCGAACATGGCTGGATCGATTTCGATCCGACCAATGCCCTGGTCGTGTCCGACGAGCATGTGGTGCTGGCATACGGCCGCGATTTTGCCGACGTGAGCCCGGTTTCCGGCGTCATCCTCGGCGGCGGCACGCAGAAAATACAATCCGGTGTCGATCTGACGGAGATATCGCCATGACAGCCTGCTTGCGCCGCCCACCATCGCATGGGCACAATTTCTCGGAAATCTTCAGGGAATACCGCGCGCATGAATGATTCCGCCGTTCCGGCCGGCCTGCTCGACCATTACAGCAAGGGCGCCTTCTTCTGCGAAATGCAGGACGGCGTGCGGCAGGACCCACGCATCGCCACCATCCTCGAACGCCTGACGCGCATGGAGCCGGACGAACTGCGCCGCCGTGCCGATATCGCCGAAGCCGAGCTCTACAATCTAGGAATTACCTTCACGGTGTATTCCGAGAAGGACGCCATCGACCGGGTGATGCCGTTCGACCTCATTCCGCGTGTCATCGCGCCGGGGGAATGGGATTTGATCGAGCGCGGGGTCCGCCAGCGCGTGGCCGCCTTGAACGCCTTCATCTGGGACATCTATCACGAGCAGCGTATTCTGGCCGACGGCATTGTGCCGCGCCCGCTGGTGCTGGGCAATGTCAATTATCGCCCCGAAATGATCGGTCTGAACGTTCCCCATCGTACTTACGTCCATGTTTGCGGCATCGACCTGGTGCGTGACGAAACCGGCGGCTTTCTGGTGCTGGAGGACAATGCACGGACCCCGTCCGGCGTCTCGTATGTGATCGAGAACCGCCATATGATGTTGCGCATGTTTCCCGATCTGATCGACGGCATCGCGGTGCGCTCGGTCGGCAATTACGGCATGCAGTTGCACAAGGCGCTCGCCGAAATCGCACCCCCCGACATCTCCGACCCGCAGGTGGTGCTGCTGTCACCCGGCATCTACAATTCCGCCTATTTCGAACACATTTTTCTCGCCCGCGAAATGGGTGTGCCGCTCGTGGAGGGCCGCGACCTGGTGGTGGAGCGCGGCTGCGTCTGGATGCGCACCACCGCGGGCCTGGCACCCGTGCACGCCATCTACCGCCGCCTGAACGATGATTTTCTCGATCCGGCCGTGTTCCGGCCCGAAAGCACGCTGGGTGTGGCCGGCCTGATCGACGTGTGGCGCCGGGGCCGGGTGGCGCTGGCCAACGCAGTGGGCACCGGCGTTGCCGACGACAAGGCCATTTACGCCTATATGCCAAGGATTATTCGTTACTATCTCGCCGAAGAGCCGATCCTGTGCAACGTGCAAACCCATATCTGCGGCGAACCCGAGGGGCTGGCCTACACGCTGGACCATTTGCACGAATTGGTGGTCAAGCCGGTGGGCGAATCGGGCGGCTATGGCCTGATTATCGGCCCCCACGCTACCGACGCGGAACGTGCCGATTTTCGTGAAAAACTGCTGGCGGACCCGGAAAACTACATAAGCCAGCCGATGGTGAAACTCTCCGTCTCGCCCACCTTGGCCAATGGACGCCTGTCACCGCGGCACGTGGATCTGCGTCCTTTCGCCATCACCGGCAAATCGACCTGGGTGCTGCCGGGGGGCCTGACGCGCGTGGCCCTGCGCGAAGGCTCGCTGGTGGTCAATTCGTCGCAGGGCGGCGGATCGAAAGATACCTGGGTGCTGGAATGAGCGGCACCCAACAGCCGCGCGGCAGCACGCTGCTGCTGTCGCGCTATGCCGAATGCCTGTTCTGGTTCGCACGCTACATGGAACGGGTGGAAAACCTCGCCCGTATCCTCGATGTGACGGACACCTTCGTCCGCCACGGCGCCGACCAGTCCGGCTGGCTTTCGATCGTGCAGATCAATGCTGATGAGGAACGGTTTATCAAGCTGCATGGCCGCGCCAATGCTGAGACCGTTTTGCACTTCTACCTCACCGACAAGGAAAATCCGAACTCCATCACCTCCACCCTGTTCGCCGCGCGCGAGAACGCCCGCACCCTGCGGCCGCTGATTTCCACCGAAATGTGGTCGCAAATGAACATGTTCTTCAATCGCGCCCGCCAACTCACCCCGGAAGACGCCCGCCCCTCCCGCGTGTCGCAAATCTGCGCCTTCCTCAAGGAAGGCTGCCAGGCCCATACCGGCATCACCGAGGGCACATTCTTTCGCGATCAGGGCTGGGCGTTTTATTCCATCGGCAAATATCTGGAACGTGGCGATCAGACCTCCCGCCTCGTCGATGTGAAATACCACACGTTGCTGCCCAGCCTGCGCGACGTCGGCGGGGCACAGGACGTCAATCAATGGCACGCTTTGCTGCGCGCCGCCTCCGGCTACCACGCGTTCCGCCGCGTCTATCCGAGCGGCATGACCCCGGGCCTGGTTGCCGGCTTCCTGCTGCTCAATCATTCGTTCCCGCGGTCGATCGTCACCAGCGTTTACCAGATCGAAATGTACCTCAATCAGCTCGGCTCCGGATATGGCCTGCGCGGCGCGTACGTGGCACTGGAGCGTCTGCCGGAAATCCGCGCCGCCTTGATGGACCAGACAATCGAACAAATCCTGAGCCGTGGCCTGCATGAATTTTTGGATTGGGTGCAGGTGCAGTTCGTCGGTCTGGCTGACGCCATTGCGGAAGCGTTCTGGCGGCCACCGGTGGCCCAAATGCAAACGCAGACGCAGCGGCAGTAGGTTAAGGAAGCAGTTCTTTTTTGAAAAAAAGAACCAAAAAACTTGGGGCTGGCCTAGATAGCGCTAAAAGGCTATTTAGGTCAAATGGTTACAAGCCGGCGGCGTAGCAGACTAGGCGCCAGCGCCCAACGGGCGTTACTTGCGCATTTCGTTGCGGGCACACCGGCCCGTAGTGCGGCCGA
>CAJCIS010000161.1 GCA_903970435.1 Acidobacteriota bacterium
TCGGCCGCACTACGGGCCGGTGTGCCCGCAACGAAATGCGCAAGTAACGCCCGTTGGGCGCTGGCGCCTAGTCTGCTACGCCGCCGGCTTGTAACCATTTGACCTAAATAGCCTTTTAGCGCTATCTAGGCCAGCCCCAAGACTTTTTACGCTTGAAGCACTCCCTGACCTATCGGACATAGCCCCAACCGTGGTGCGGGCGCAGGGCAAAAGTCTTTTGGTTCTTTTCTTCAGAAAAGAACATTCTTTCTTCTCAAACTGCCCTAAATCGCGCCATGCGCCGCGACACCCTCATCGCCCTCGCCCTGATGCCGCCGCTGCTTGCGCTGCAGGCCGCCATCTGGCTCCCCCTGCTCCCGAACGAAACCGGCCGCGTCTCGGTCGATTTCTCGCTCTGGCTGCCGGACATGCTCGCCGGCTATTATTGGTATTTGCGCAACGGCGTCCTGGCCATGCCGTGGTTCAGCCCGTCGCAATGCGCCGGCATTCCGTTCCACGCCGACCCGCAGGTTTTCTTCCTCTCGCTGCCGCAATTTCTGGCCTTTGTCATGCCGCCCGTCGCGGCCGTCCGCTGCACGTTCGTGGCCTTCGCCGCCGCCGGATATTGGGGTGCCTGGCATCTCGCCCGCCGCACGTTTGCGCTGCCCCTCGCCCCCGCGCTGCTCGCGGCGGCCCTGTTCCTGCTCAACGGATTGTTCGCCGTCCGCATGGTGGTCGGCCACATCACCTACGCCCCCTTCATGCTCACCCCCGCCATCGCCGCCGCCCTGCTGCGCCCGCCCGGCCTCGCCCCCGCCCCGCGCGCCGAAACCCTGTTCCGCGTGCTGCTCGCCGGCATTTGCCTCGCCATCGCGATCGAGGGCGGCATGGTGCACATCATTCCGCCGATGTATTTTTCGCTCGTCGCCGTCGGCCTCATCCACGCGCTACGGCACGGTCCCCAGCCGGCGGCGGCCGTTCGCCTGGCGCTGGCCACCGGCGTCGCCGTCGCCCTCTGCGCCGGCAAACTCGCCGCCGCCGTCGCCCTGGTCAGCCACGTGCCGCGCGACCTCTACCCGCTGCCCGGCATCGCCGGCCTGCCGACCCTTCTGTATGCCGGCTTTCGCGCCTTGTTCACGCCGGTGCCGGAGCACCTCGGCGACCTCGTGGTGAATTCACGCCTCATTCAGGAAAAACATGAATTCGAATACGGCGTCGGCCCCGCGCCGGCCCTGTTGATGCTGGCCGCGGCGGCAATCGCCCTTGCAGAATGGTGGCGCCGCGGTCACCCGCGTCCCACGCTCCTGCGCCGCACAGGGGCGCTCGGCGTCGCGCTGATCGCCGTCCTGTGCGTGCCCATCATCCTCAATCTCTATGTTCCGGCCTGGAACCGTCTGCTCAAAGCGCTACCCTATTTCGGCAGCAGCAGCACGCTGTTGCGCTGGTTCTGCGTCTGGATGTTGCCCGCCATCCTCGGCGGCGCGATCGCCGCCGACCGGCTCGCCGCAAGACGCCCCCGCCTTGCCGCCCCCGTCGCCGCCTCAGCCATTCTCCTCACCTTGCTCACCCTCGTCCTGTCCGACCACACGCGTTACGGCGGCCCACCCGACGGCCTCGGCTTCTACGACGCAAGCGACCTCGCCACCGCCTGGCAGCGCGCGCACGCCACCGGCGCCCCGCCCCCAATCGTCGGCGTCACAAAGTTCGTCGACGCCAACCACGAACTTCTCATGACGCCCGAGCGCGAGAACGCCCTCACCCAGGGCTTTTCGATGCTGTTCTGCTACGAGCCCCTGTTCGGCTACAAAATGGAAAAATTCCCCTTCGGCCACATCCGCCTCGGCGACGCGTTTTCATCGCGCAACGGTGTGCTGAACTTCAAGAACCCCGCCTGCTACGTATTTCCGGGCGCCAATCAATGCGCCCCCGGCGATCAGTTTACCGATTCCCAGGCGGATGCCCTGCGCCGGTTTCTCGATTACCAACCGTTGCCGTTCGCAAAGCCCGCCTATGCCAAAATAGCCGATTGGATCGGCATCCTGTCCCTGTTGGGAGTGCCGGTGCTGTTGGTGCTGAGCGGAAGGAAGGCGGGAAGGAAGTAGTTCCTTTCTGAAGAAAAGAACCAAAAGACTGTTGTCCGTGCGCCGGCACAACGGTTCGGGGTATGGCCGATACGTCAGGGATTGCTTACCGGAACGCTGAACCTGATCCCCGCGGCCGGCTTGGTCTTTTCATCGATCCCGTAATCAGCGTTGGAAGCCCGCGAAAATCCGTCGCCCTCGAACACCTTGTAGCGCGAAATCAGCGCCGGGCTGATCCGCGCCGACACCACCGACCGCAGCGAGGGATCGTCCGCATCGCGATCCGGCATCGGCGCCGGGGCCAGTTCCGGCTGCGGCGCGGACACCGAAGGGGCCGCGATCAGCCCCTCCACCCGCGCGCCCAGAACAGCCGAATCGGCCACCTGGATTTGCAGCGGCGGCGTTGGACTGCCACCCGTGCGCGCAAGGCCCGATCCGGGCACAAGCGCCATGCCGGCAAGTAACAAACTTGCCGCCGAAGCCACCCGAGCCCTGCGATGTCCCGCAAAACAAGCGCTCATGACGAGACTTTCACCAATCGGCTGGCAGGAATCAAGCCCCGCTCAAGCATCTATCGTGCCCGCGTTGCCGAAAAACCCTATGACGGTGAAAACGGATACACGGCGCGCGCACGGCTAACCCGTAGGCTTAACCTTTAGGCTTAACCTGTATGCTTAGCCTGTACGCTTAACCTGTATGCTTAACCTGTATGCTTAGCTCTGGCGCCCAGCGCGCCTAAATGGCACCATACGTGACCCCACACGCGCCGCATGAGGAAAACGCCCGCATGAAATTCCGCACTGGCCTGTTGCTCGGCGCCGCCTTCGCCACCGGCCTCGTCGCCGGCCCTGTCATCCGCCACGCGGGCCCCATCCTACGCCCCATCGTGGCCGCCCACGCCGAGGACACCGCGCCCGACCGCGACGACGCCTACCACGCCCTCACCCTCTTCGGCAGCGTCTTCGAAAAAGTCCGCGCCGACTATGTCGAGCCGGTGAAGGACCAGACCCTCATCGAAAACTCGCTCGACGGCATGCTCTCGGGCCTCGACCCCCACAGCAGCTACATGAACCCCAAGCAGTGGGCGGACATGCAAATCACCACCAAGGGCGAGTTCGGCGGCCTCGGCCTCGAAGTCACCTCCGACAGCGGCCTCATCAAGGTCATCAGCCCCATCGACGACACCCCCGCCGCCCGCGCCGGCATGAAAACCGGCGACCTGATCCTCGATCTCGACCACAAATCGGTCGAAGGCCTGTCCCTGAACGACGCCGTGGACAAGATGCGCGGCCCCCGCGGCACCACCATCACCCTCACCATCAAGCGCGAACACATCGACAAGCCGCTCGACGTGCAAATGACCCGCGAGGAAATCCACATCCAGGTCGTCAAGTCCGCCGACTACGGCGACGTCGGCTACATCCGCCTCTCCAGCTTCAACGAGGAGAGTGACCCCAAGCTCCGCGAGGCGATCGACAAGATCAAAACGGAAGAGCACGGCAACCTGCGCGGCCTCATCCTCGACCTGCGCAACAACCCCGGCGGCCTGCTCGACCAGGCGGTCGACATCTGCAGCGACTTCATCAGCGACGGCGAAATCGTCTCCACCCGCGCCCGCCACGACGACGAGAGCCAGCGCTGGGACGCCAAGGGCACCGACCTGATCGACGGCCTGCCGCTCGTGGTGCTGATCAACGGCGGCTCCGCCTCGGCCAGCGAAATCGTCGCCGGCGCCCTGCAGGATCACCGCCGCGCCGTCATCCTGGGCACCCGCAGCTTCGGCAAGGGCTCGGTGCAAACCGTCATTCCGCTCGGCAACGACGGCGCCATGCGCCTCACTACCGCCCGCTACTACACCCCCAGCGGACGCTCCATCCAAGGCCTCGGCATCGCCCCCGATGTCGAGGTCGCCGAGTCGCGCGAGGATGAAATCCACTTCCTGCCCGACCGCGAAGCCGACCTGAACCACGCGCTCAAGAATGAAGGCGGCAGCGAACCTACCAAGCCGCCCGCCCCGCGCGACGACATCCCGCCGCAAGCCAGGCAGATTCCGCAGAAGCCGCCCGCCACCTGGCCGAAATTCGATCTCGCCGATCCGCAGACCGACTTCCAGCTCCAGCAGGGCATCACCCTGGTGCACGACATGGCGCAACAGCGTCACGCCTCACGCTGAAGGCTTTTCCCCGTGGCGCAAGCGAACCCGCCCGCGGCGACGCAAAGGCGGCCGGTCACCTATAGTGCGCTGGCAACGTTCTGGGCGCTGGTGCTAGGCGCATCGGCCGCCGGCGGCATCACCCTCCAGCTGATGGGCCCGGCGGGACCCAACCGGACCGCCAGGGCCGCCGAGCTGGCACAGGCCCAATCGCCTGCGCACGGACCTGCCGCAGGACTTGCCCCAGGGTCTGTGCCAGGGTCTGCGCCAGGGTCCGGCGCCGAGACCTTCCCGGCCGACGCCGGCGGCAAGAAACGCGCCGCCATCCCGGCGCCCAACCCCGACCTGCTGGAGGACGCCCCCTCCGACATGCCGGAACTCGCCGGCACCAAATTGCCCAAGGTCGCCGACGACAAGCACAATTGGCCCGCCAAATACTACGCGGCCGCGTTCGACCCCACCGACCGCAATCCCCGCCTCACCCTGGTCGTCTCCGGCGCCGGCCGCGATACCGACCTGACCCTGCGCCTGCTGCACGACGTACCGCCGGCCGTGGACATCGTGTTCTCCGCCTACACGCCGCCCGACCAGGCCGGCACCCTCGCCCAGGCCGCCCGCGACACCGGCCACGAATGCCTGCTCTCCATTCCCATGGAACCGACCAACGCCCCCATGGTCGACGAGGGCCCCAAACAGCTCGTCAGCGGCACGTCGGACGACCAGCTCCAGCAAAACCTGTTCTGGTCATTGTCGCGCCAGGGCGCCTGCGTCGGCGCTACCGGGGCCGCCGACAACGGCATGCGCGGCGATCGTTTTGCCGCCGACCCATACTTCCCGAACATGCTGACCGAAATCACCCGCCGCGGCCTGATGTATCTCGACCCGCTCACGCATGCCCCCACACTCTACCCGGCCGGCCTCGACGCCCCCGACCTGCCCGAGCCCGGCCGCATCGATCTCGTCCGCAAGGCCGACCTCGTCATCGACGAATCGGTCTCCTACGACGAACCCCTCAAGGACGATG
>CAJCIS010000162.1 GCA_903970435.1 Acidobacteriota bacterium
ATTGTTTGGATGTCGTTCGCGGAACCCATCTGGGCCAGCGGGAATGATCCTGCGTCAAAGGCCGGACACATGACCGCATTCGAACCAACGCCAGCATCGCGCGATCTACTTGAACCCTGCGGGCCGTCCACACATGGTATAGTAAGGCGGGTTTACGGACCTGCCGTGAGCGGCCGCGCGTGTTGTGCCGTGTTGGAGGCCAGGATGGCGCCGGCCGCGGCACTTATGCCGGCGGCGCACAGAATAGCGAGCGTCCAGGGCACAAGACGGCCCAGATTGCGGCGCGGCGGGCGCGCGAACAGGCGGCGGCGGCTTCCCAGCGGCACGGTGGAATTCTCCATGCAGGCTCTGCACGCCTATCGCGGGTCGCCGGTTGGCGCAATGGTGATTCTGAGCCTGCCGGCGCTTATAAGCAAAAGCAGCGCCGCCGGCGTCCAAACAAAACTCTTGTGGTTCTTTTCCTCAGGGAAGAACTATTTCCTTACCCTTCGTAACGAACGTCACAAGGGATAATTGATTTAACACCAAAACGGTTCCTGTTGCAAGTATCTGGACCAGCTCTTCGCCGCGCGGGACGACGCCTTGTGGCCGAGCGCCGCGACATAGCCTTGCACGGCACCGGTGGCGAAGGCGCGATCGGCGCCGGTGCCGAGCTGGCCCATCAGCGATGCCGCGACGTGGCCGTCATTCACCGTGCCAAACGTTTCTTGTACGTCCTCCAATTTCTCAAGAAAGCGCTTTACCCGCTTGGCCGGAAACAGCGGGCCGAAGAATTCTGTCGCATAGCGCAATTTTTTCGCCTGCTTGCGCACCGCATGCAATTCGGCGGCCGGCAACGACGCCAGGTCCGCGCCGGCCTGTTGCAGGTGACGATGCACGCGCGCCAGCGTAGCGCCCGCATAGGTATCGGCCGGCGCGCCCAGCAGCGCGGCCTGCTCGGGATCGTCCGGATCGAGCCAGGGCTGCGCGGTTGGCAACAGGGCCAGCCGGACCGACAGGCAGCGCCAGCCATCCCCCTCCAGGTAGGCGCGCAGCGCGTGATAGGCGGAACTGCGCTTGCGGGCGGCGGCGGCCAGCAGGCCGGCGATGCGGCCGTCATCGCCGAAGGCGGCCCGCACGGCGGCGCCGCTATCGCCCAGGAAGACGTCCCAATCGCGTGCCGCGCCGAGAAGCCCGGCAAGTTCCTTCAGCGACTGGCCGATGTCGTGCAGCGACCGGCCGTTCGTCATGCGCTTGAACAGCGACAGGGCGGCACGTAACCGCCGCACGGCGACGCGCATCTGATGCACCGGCTCGGGTGCGTCGCCCCGTGGCGCCAGCGGCGCCCAGTAAAGGATGACATCGGCCAGATGCCCGGCGATCAGACAGAATGCCTGGCCAACGGTCTGGCCAGCCGATACCGCGGGGGCACCCAGGTGCCGCGGGGCGGGCGAGGTGCCGCGGGCGACGGCGACGGCGTCGGCCGCCAGCCCCGCCCGCGGCACGGTCAGCCCGGCATTGTCGGCAAGTTCGGCGGCAAAGATGGCGAGCCCGGCGATCGGGCCGGAAACCTGCGCGCGGCCGGCTTGCTTCTCCTGCGCGACGCCGCGGAGTAGGCCGTCCAGCACCTCCAGGCGGCCGCCTTCGTTGCCGAACAGCAGCGGGAAGCTGCGGCGCGTGCCGGTAAAGGCGGCGACCGGCACCAGCCTGTCGCTTTGCGGGTCGAGAAGGGATTGCACGAGGGGTCCGGGCGAGGCGGCCTCCGCGAGGATCGGCGCCGGCGTGGCCGGTGGCCAGTCTGCCGCGCCATTGGGGCGCAGACGCTCCAGCCGCCAGGTGCCGGCCTGCTCGGCGAGCGCCAGCCCCTTGGCCTGAAGGGTACTGTTGGCGGTGTCGTGCCAGACAGTGGCGATGCGGATCGTGCGGCACCTGCCATTGCGCCGCGCCGCCAGCACCGGGCTGCCGAGCAAGCGCTGCAAGCCGGCCGATGCGAAGGCGAATTCCAGAACGGTGTGTTCGGTCTCGGTGGTAATGATCGCCCCAGTTTCAAACTCAGTCTAAGTCTCGGTCTCAGCGTCGGTGCCGCGTTCAGTTCGCCATTTCCGGCAGATCCTTGGGCGCCAGGAACCGCACCAGCCGCCCGCCGCCCGCCGCCAGATCGCGCCAGTGCGAGGCAACGGTGAATTCGGCCAGCGCGCCGGCGGGAAAGCCGTCGGCCAGGGACCGCGTTATATGACGGTTTGATGACATAGCATGCGCCCCCGTCAGGGTCAGCGCAACATCGTGCAGGCCGGGATTGTGCGCGACCACCATCACGCTGCGCACCGTTTCCGCCACGCCGCGCAGGATGGTCATGATCTGCGGCGCCGTGGCCAGGTAGAGCCCGTCCATAACCTCGACGAGCGGGGTTTCCTCCCACGGCTCGAGCGCTTCCAGCGTCTCCTGCGTGCGGCGGGCGGAGGAGACCAGCACCATGTCGGGCGCCAGGCCCAGCTCGCGCATGGCGCGCCGCATGGCTGAGGCCGCCTTCAGCCCGGCGCCGTCCAGCCGGCGCGCATGGTCGGACATCACGGCATCGTCGTGGGCGGACTTGGCATGACGCAGAAGCAGCAGCTGACGCATTTGTGACCGTCGAACATCCGGAAGCGAACCTGGCGCGTATTTCCGCCGGGGTGGTCGCCCTTGTCGAGGGGGAAAGCAGCGCCACTCCAGAGCATGGCTGGCGGGGAGTTTCGTTTTGGGATGTTTGCGGGTGGTGCTCGGCGATCAGCTCTCGCGCGGGATTGCAGCCCTGCGCGACCTGGATCCGGCGCAGGATGTGGTGCTGCTGGCCGAGGTGCGGGCGGAATGCACCTATGTGCGGCACCATCAGCAGAAAATCGTGCTGGTGTTATCTGCGATGCGGCATTTCGCGGCGTCGCTGCGCGCCGAGGGCGTGCGGGTGGCCTATGTGCGGCTGGACGATCCGGCCAATACGCAGACGCTCCGCGGCGAAATTGTCCGCGCGGTGGCACGCTATGGCGCGTCCGCCGTGGTGGCGACCGAGCCGGGCGAGTGGCGCGTTCAGCAGGACATGCAGGGATGGCAGGACGCGGCCGGCGTGCCGGTGGAGATCGTTGCCGACACACGGTTTTTCATATCGCGGCGGGATTTTGCCGCCTGGGCGGGCGGCCGGCAGTCGCTGCGGATGGAGTTTTTCTACCGCGACATGCGGCGGCGCACCGGGTTGCTGATGCAAGGCGACCAGCCGGCCGGCGGGAAATGGAATTTCGACAAGGAGAATCGCAAGCGGCTGCCGAAGCAGGTTGTGCCGCCGCCAATGGCCGGGTTTGCGCCGGATGCGACGACACGCGAGGTGATCGCCCTGGTGGCGGCTTCGTTCGGTGATCATTTCGGCGCGCTGGACGGATTCGACTGGCCGGTGACGCGGGCGCAGGCCGAAGCGGCGCTGGCCGATTTCTGCCGCCGCCGGCTGCCGCAGTTCGGCGACTGGCAGGATGCCATGCGGTCCGGCGAGGCCACGGTCTTTCACGCGCGGCTTGCCGCGGCCCTGAATTTGGGGCTGCTCGATCCGCGGGCCGTGTGCCGGATGGCGGAGGCGGCGTGGCGCGAGGGGCGCGCGAAGCTCAATGCGGTCGAGGGATTTATCAGGCAGATCCTGGGCTGGCGCGAATTCGTGCGCGGCATATACTGGCTGCACATGCCGGCCTATGGGCGGCGTAACGCCCTGGCGGCGCGGCGGGCGTTGCCGCCGTTCTACTGGACGGGCAAGACGCGGATGGCGTGTCTGCGCGAGGCGATTACGCAAACGCGGGACAATGCGTATGCGCATCATATACAGCGGCTGATGATTACCGGCAATTTCGCCTTGCTGGCGGGGATCGATCCGGACGAAGTGGATGAATGGTACATGATCGTGTATGCCGACGCGTATGAATGGGTGGAAATGCCGAATACGCGCGGCATGGCGTTGTTCGCCGATGGCGGGCTGGTCGGCAGCAAGCCGTACGCGGCGGGCGGCGCCTATATCAACCGGATGAGCGATTATTGTCGCGGATGCGCGTACGACGTGAACGATGCGGTGGGCGAGAATGCGTGTCCGTTCAATTACCTGTACTGGGATTTCATGGCGCGTCACGCACGCGCGCTATCGGGCAATCCGCGGCTGATGATGCCGCTGGCGTCGCTGAAGCGCATGTCGACCGAGAAATTGCTGCGCATGCGGCATAACGCCAGGGTGTTTCTGGAATCGCTGAACCAGGCGCCGGAAGCGGTGGCGCCATCCTGGACGCCGAGAACACGACAAATCGAGCTTCCGGTTGCAGACACGCGTGCGACGGCGGAAAATTAGCCTTCCGTATGGCGACGTCGCGGTCGTGGAGTTTGGGTCGCCGCAGCGCGCGCTCGACGTCATATTTCTGCATGCTAACGGCTTCAATGCCATGACGTATCGGCAGGCACTGGCGCCGCTCGCCGACGAAATGCGCATATTGGCGATGGATATGCGGGGGCATGGGCGGAGCACCTTGCCGATAGCGGGGCTCGCCGAAAGCGCCGGATGGGGCATCTACGCGGCCGACCTGCTGGCGCTGATTGCCGCGTTGGGCGCGCGGCCGCGCGTGGTGGCGGGGCACTCGATGGGGGGCACCACCGCGTTGCTGGCAGCGCCCGGCCTGGCAGGCACCAGACTGGTGCTGTTCGATCCGGTGGTGATGAAGCTGGCGGATTATGAGGGCCGCGTGGCACCGGACTGGGAACAACCGTTGGCGGCGGGGGCGTTGCGGCGGAAGGATTACTTTGCGGATCGGGCGGCGGCGTGGGAAGCCTATCGTGGGCGGGGGGCATTCGCGTCGTGGCCCGACGCGGTGCTGGCGGATTACCTCGAGGACGGGCTGCAAGCGCGGCCGGAAGGCGGGTTCGCGCTGGCGTGCCCGCCCGCCTGGGAAGCGCGGAATTTCGCGGGGTTCGGGATTCGCAATCCGCACCATGGTTTCGAGTATGGATTGGATATTGAAATCATGCGGGCGGAGCTGGGCTCCACATGTTCGCTGACCCGGGACGTGGTGCCGGGGACTTCGCATTTTCTGCCCATGGAACGGCCCGACATGGTGCAGCTTGCGTTGCGGGGGGCGGTGTTCGGGAAGGATGGGGAAGCCGTTCTTTTTTGAAAAAAAGAACCAAAAGACTTTCTTCTGTCAGGGGGGCTCATGAGTTTCATACCGGACATGGACGACTGGGTTCGCAGCCATTATGTCGACGTCGCCAATCAAACCGTCGCAGCGATCGGGAGCCTGGAGGGCAAGCGTATCCTTGATGTGGGATGCGGCGAGCCACTGATCGCGTTCGGCCTCCTGAGCAAGGGCGCATCCCAGGTCGTCGGCGTGGACATCAAGGACCTGCCGGAATCGCTTCGCGAGGCAACCTTGCGGCGCCTTGACGCGGCCGGCTTCACGGAGGCGCGCGGCAGGGAAGGCGACATGACGCTGCTTTCGTACGACGGCATCACGATGCCCATGGCGAGCAATGACTTCGATGTCGTGTTCTCCTGGGGCGTCTTTGAGCATATTGCCGACGTGAAGCGTGTTCTGCAGGAAATGAAGCGTGTGATGAAGCCGGACGGCATCGGCTTCATCAAGGTTTTTCCCTGGTTTCCGTCTTTCCATGGCAGCCATTTATCGGACTTTACCCCGCCGTTTGCCCATCTCAACATGTCGAGTTCCGAGCTGCATGCCACCGTTGTCCGCTACCTCGACGAGCATCCCGAGGCGCCGAGAGCGTTTGTTCTGAACCATATGTGGCCGGAATTTCTCACGCTCAACAAATATTCCGCCGACATGTTCTACCGTGAATTTCAAGCCTGCGGATTCGCGAGCCACACCTGGACCCCATTATGCTATCCGCAGGAGCTTTCCGCCGCACCGCCGGACCGCAGCTTCTCCGAGCTGATGATTTGCGGTCTGGAGGTCGTCTTTCGCAAGTAATACCAACAACTCGTGTTGAGACTGACTTTTCGAAGAAGGCCAGGGGGTTTCACCCCCTGGACCCCCGACCGGCGTGCCGCCGGCGTCTCAAGCGCTGCGCGGCACAAAACGATCAACGGAAAGAAAATACTTCCGTTCTCACGCGCCAACCGGCTTCCGCACGACGACGACATCCTGCAACGAGCTGCCAAATCCGCAGCCGCGCCAGGCGCCGTAATGAACATGCGCTATCACGAAGCCGGCGCGATGGATCATGTCCTCGAGAAACCCGATATCATAGGCAATGAAAGCGAGCCGGTCGCGCCTGTTGCCGACGAAAATTTTTTCGTTACTTTCGAATGCCATGTCGCCGAACTTGAAGGTGGCGGTCTGGTTTCTGATGGCGGCGCGCGAATAGGCCGTGAGGATGAAGCAAGTAAACAGGAACTCCGCGTGGTCGGCCAGCAGGTCCTTTACAAAGGACAATAAGGTGGGAAAATCCGGCTGGTCCACATGGGTGAACACGGAGAAGGCGTATGCCTTGCTGAAGGATGCGCCATAAATGTCGATTATCTCGCGCTTGCTGCGGGCGGCGGGGCGGTCGATGAACTTGTCGTAGTGTGTGTTGGCGCCTTCGATGAGCTCGAACGACACGTTCGGGAACGCGGCCGTGACATGGTCGCGGCAGAATTCGATCACCTCCGGCATGATGTCCATGCCGACGATGGTGGCCGACGGGTCGGCCTTGTTGGCGACCTGCAACAGGACGCGGCCGATACCGCAGCCGAAATCCAGGATCCGGTCGCCCGGTTTGATCTCCATGTTCAACGTGATGTTGTGGTGACAAAAACGGCCGACTTGTTCGGGGTCCGCACCCCCCACCCGCTCGTTCAGCTCGCTGCCGCGCATGAGGTCGTAAATTGGTGCCAGGTCGGCCATTATGATGCCCACTTATCCGCCGGGCTGCTTGTTCCACCGCTAACGCCAGGATTCAACCGCGGGCATGGCCGCCCTGGGCTGCCCGGGGCCGCCCGGGGGCTGCCCGGGGGCCGCCCCGGGGGCCGACTTCGGGCCGCCCGCACCCCGCCCCACTTCATGATGGAAGCAGACAACCCCATGGATTTCTCCGCCCTGACCATTCTCTGCATCGGCGACGTGATGCTGGACCGGTTCCTGCACGGCGATATCGATCGCATATCGCCCGAGGCGCCGGTGCCGGTGATCCGGCTGCGCGAGACGCGGGAAATGCTGGGCGGCGCCGGCAACGTGGCGAGCAATATCGCCTCGCTCGGCGGCCGCGCCGTGCTGCTGGGGCTGGTGGGCGCCGATGCGGCCGGGGCCCGCGTGGGGCACATCCTGGAAGGGCAGTCCCGCATTGCGCCGGCGCTGGTGCAGACCGCGCGCCGGCCGACGGTGAGCAAGACCCGCTTCGTGGCGGGCCGGCAGCAGGTGGTGCGCGCCGACGAGGAAAGCAGCGAGGCGCTGCACGCCGACGAAGCGGCCAGCCTGATCGCCGCGATGGACGCCGCCATGGGCGGCGTGGATGCGGTGGTCTTCTCCGATTACGGCAAGGGCGTTCTGGGCCCCGCGGTGGTGCGGCACGGCATCGCGGCCGCGCGGGCGCGGGGCATTCCGGTGTTCGTCGACCCCAAGAATGACGATTTTTCCGACTATCGCGGTGCCACCTGCGTCACCCCGAATGCGCGCGAAATGGCGCGCGCGGCGCGCGCGCCGGCCGGCACCGAAGCCGAGATCGAGGCCGCCGCGCGGCGCCTGATGGCGGAGGCCGGCGTGGCCGCGATCCTGGTGACGCGCAGCGAAAAGGGCATGATGCTGGTTGAGGCGGGGGTCGCGGCGGATGCCACGCACAGCGTGCCGGCGCGGGCGCGCGAGGTGTTCGACGTGTCGGGCGCCGGCGATACGGTCATTGCGGCGCTGGCGCTGGCGGTGGCCAGCGGCCGGTCGCTGGTGCAAGCCATGCACATCGCCAATGCCGCGGCCGGCGTGGTGGTCAGCAAGCTGGGCACCGCGACGGCCGACATTGCCGAAGTGATGCACGAATTGTCGGCCCAGGATGCCCAGGCGAACGCCCAGGCGGGCGGCGCGCCGGGCAGGGGCGGCGTGCCCGGCCTGCTGACATGGGATGCCGCGCGGGCGCTGATCGAGCGCTGGCACGCACAAGGATTTTCGGTGGGGTTCACCAACGGCTGTTTCGACATCCTGCACCCCGGCCACGTGTCGCTGCTGGCGTTTGCCCGCGGCCAGTGCGACCGGCTGATTCTGGCGCTGAACACGGACGCCAGCGTGGCGCGGCTGAAAGGTCCGGAACGACCGGTGAACGCCCTGGCGCAGCGCGCCGCGGTGATGGCGGCGATCCGTTACGTCGACGCGGTGGTTGCTTTCGACGAGGATACGCCCTTCGAACTGATTTCCGCGCTGGTGCCGGACGTGCTGGTGAAGGGCGCCGATTACAGCGTGGACGCGGTGGTGGGCGGCGATGTGGTGCGCGCCGCCGGGGGGCGGGTGGTGCTCGCGGAGCTGGTGCCGGGGCAGAGCACGACGGGGATCATTGCCAAGATGCGGGTGGGGTAGGCAGGCTGTGCGGTGTGGCGGGGCGCCAGGGGATCAATTCATGCCAAGGAGTTCCGCGCAGGTCGAGATCAGGCCAACAAGGAAGCCGTTCTTTTTTGAAAAAAAGAACCAAAAAACTTTTATCTGTTGGGGCAGTGCGGATCTGGAGAGCCAAGAATGATTGCGATCGCTTGTGGCTTGCTGAGCGCGATCGGCTTTTATTTCTCGTTGGGATTGGGCGATCAATGGTGGCTCGCTTGGTTGGCCGCGGTGCCTGTTCTGTGGTTCTCGTTCGGTCCATCCCGTCCTTGGCAAGGTTTTCTCGTATCGTTTCTGGCTGCGGCGCTCGGCGGATGCAGCCTCCTGCGCGCCTATGGCGGCTCCCTTCCCGCGACGGTGCTGATATTGGTAGTGGCCGGCCCGGCAGCCTGCTTCGCTCTGGCAGTGATGGGCGCCAAACGCGTGCGGGAAACACAGGGGCCTGTGCGCACGATGTTGGCTTTCGCGGCGCTCTGGGCCACGGTCGACTTCCTGGCCACCTTCAACCGGGCAGGGGGCACGGTATCGACGCCGGCGGCGAGCCAGGTCGGCGCCACGGCCTTGATCCAGATTCTCTCGATAACCGGCTTTGCCGGGCTGACATTCCTGCTCGGATGGGTATCCGCCGGCATTGCTCTCGGCCTGCGGATGCGGTCCGCCTTGCCGGCTGCCCTCGCCGCCGCCGTGTTCATTGCCAACGCCGCCTTCGGCTATCTGCGCATGTCGGCGCCGCCGCAGAAATCGCTTCATGTCGCCTTGATCGAGAGTGACGATGCGGTCGGCAAGATCGGCAAGGATGATGAGGGCGCCGCGCTGGCGGCCATCGACGCCTATGTCGCGGAGATCGAGAAATTGCGCGCGGCAGGGGTAGCGCTGATTGTCCTTCCGGAAAATATCGCGCAACTCGGCCCGGGCTGGCGGGAAGTTGCAGAAGCCAGGCTCTCGACCGCCGCCGAGGACGTGCATGCGACACTGGTTTCCGGTTTCAATACCGCGCTCGATGGCGCTCAGCGCAATGTTTCACTCGCTTTCGTACCGGGTGAGCATCAACCGGTCATTTACGAAAAGCGGCGGCTGGTTCCCGTTGTTGAAACGAAATATTATACCCCCGGATCGGGGCCAAGGGTGCTTTCCGACGGCATCGGACTGGAAATCTGCAAGGACATGGATTTCCATGGCATGCTGCGTGACGACGAGACGGCCACCAGGCCGGTTCTTCTTGCGGTAACTGCCTGGGACTTCGACAAGGACGACTGGAGCCATGCGCGCGTCGCCGTGATGCGTTCGGTGGAAAACGGCGTGCCGATGGCGCGCACCGCGCGCGATGGGTTGCTCACGCTCAACGACCGTTACGGTAGGGTGATCGCGCGCGCCCGTACCGTCGGTGGCTTCACGACATTGATCGGCGATCTGCCGCTCGATGGACGTGGAGGGGGTACACTCTATGACCGCATCGGCGATGCGTTCGCCTGGCTTTGCATGGCCCTCTCGGCCGGGCTCCTCGGCCTGAGCTTCAGTCAGCGAAAAAAACCGCAATAGAAGCCCGCGGGGGGCTTTGCCCCCTGGCCTTCTTCGAAGAGTCAGTATCAAAGCGGTTTGGTATGAGTAGTTTCCGATGCTGCGCGCCCGCGCCATGGCGACTTATACCAACCGCCCTTGATCCTGACTCATCGGCATCGCCTCCGGCGGGCGGGGGGTTTCACCCCCCTGCACCCCCCACCGG
>CAJCIS010000163.1 GCA_903970435.1 Acidobacteriota bacterium
CGCGCCGTTGCGCAAGGCTCCCGGCTTGCGCTGGATCACTGCCAGGTAGTGGCGCCAATCATAGACGGTCCGGCCAGGCTGATCATGCGAGCGCGCAATAATCCGCGCATGCTCGCAAACAATTTTTCCTTCAGCGACGACGACAATGCGGTCAGGATAAATCCTTATGCTAACGCGGTGGTTGGCGAATGACGCTGGCACGCTATTCTTACTGTGTCATAAATTCGTCGATCGCGTACCGCGTTGGCAGCAGGGGCATCGAGGGAGGATGCGGCTGATGGCTCGGGCGATCGTGATCCGGACCGATGTGATGGAGTTCGGCACATGACGCTCAGGTCTGATCGGCAGATCCGCGCGGTCGATAGCCTTGGGGTATGGGATATTCTTCGACGAGAATGGCGTTGCGTGGTCCTGAGGGGGGAAGCGCTCCCCTTTCGGAGAGGAGGAATCCATAGGCGGCGATGCACAGTGTCGCGTGATGATGAAAGCCTCGCCAGCCTCGCCCTTCGTAGTGGCCAAGTCCGAGTTCCTGTTTGAGGTCCTGGTAGTCCCGCTCGATGCGCCAACGCAGCTTGGTGGCCGCCACCAGGGCGCGGCGGCTGATGGTGGCGGGCAGTGTGGACAGAAAGTACTTGGTCGGTTCAGGTTCGTCGGCGGGCCATTCGATCAGGCACCATTCCTCGGGCCGCGGAGTAGTGCGCTGATAGTCGCGATGGGCGGGACGGACACGCACGGCAGCGAACCGCGAGGCAAGTTTGGTATTGGTTCCCTCGCGCCAAGTGACCCGCCGCCAGGCTTTCTTGGGCAAATCCAGAGCCAACTGCTTGGCCGAGACCGGCTGATGCTCGGCATCACGACGGATCGCCGATGTCGGGCGACCCCGCCCGCTCCATTGTTTAGGCGGCAAAGGTTCCATGCCGGGCGGCCACAAGGTGGTGGAGGACTGGATGCCGACGGCATAGGTCAGGCCGATTTCAGTGATGCCATCACGAAAATCGGTGTCGTTGCCGTAGCCTGCGTCGGCCAATACCAGTTCGGCCTCAATGGCAGCGGCGCGGGCAGCGCGAAGCTGGTCCAGCGCGATCTGCGGCTTGGTCTGGAAGGCGATCTCATCGGGCACGCCTGCCCGGGCGCGCTGGTCAGGGTCATCGGCCCATTCATGCGGCAGATACAAGCGATACGCGATGGGCAGGCTGGCATGCTCGTTAGCTGCCGACAGGCTCACGGCAACCTGGCAGTTGTCCTGTTTGCCGAGTTGCCCGCAATACTGCCGCGCCACGCCGACTGAGTGTGTGCCTTTCTTCGGCATGCCGGTGTCGTCGATGATCAGCGCCCGGATCGGGCCGCGCTGTTGGATGATGGGCAGGACACGCTCACGCACCGCTGCAAGCACCGCCTCGTCGGACCAGTCCGCCTTGGCGACGAAGTGATGCAGCGATTGGTGTGCTGCCTGCACCCGCCCTGGCTGCACGCGGGCGGCTATCGGCTCGACGCTTTTACGATCGCCCGGCAGCAGCAATCCCGCGCAATACGATTGAAAGGGCGCCGCGCGATCAGCGTGCCCCAGCGCCGAGGTGATCCCCTCGACATAGGCAGCGAACCGTGATTCGCTGCCGCCTGCTTTGGATTCGAGACCCACAACTCGCCTCCACGAGTGAGAATCTCCATATGTACACACATACCGACGAATCGTACAAGAGTTTTATGACACAGTAAGACTAGTGTCTGTCCGGGATCATTTTGTGTTCTGACAGAGCTTTCGTAGCATCAGCCGAATGGAGGCGAGGCGAAGGAACGCGAGAGCGCGTCGGTTCAGGCACTCCCAATCCTTTGCCAGACGGCGGCAACGATTGAGCCAGGCAATGCTACGCTCAACGATCCACCGTTTCGGCAGCACGAGGAAGTGTTTCGCCGCATCGGAGCGCTTGACGATCTCGACGTTGACGGATGGGCAAACCCGCCGCAATGCCGCCTGGAATTGCGGCCCCTGATAGCCACCGTCAGCATAAAGTTTGAGTACGAACGGGAACAAGCCGAACATTGTGGACATCAGGAGAATACCGCCGTCGCGGTCCTGGATGTCAGCCGAGTGCACCAGGGCAAGCAGCACCAAACCTTGTGTGTCCACCAGCAGGTGGCGCTTCTTGCCTTTGATTTTCTTGCCCGCATCATAGCCATGAGGATCGATCGGCGCGCCGCCCTTTTCAGCACTCTTGACGCTCTGACTGTCGATAATCGCCGCCGTTGGGCTGGCTTGGCGTTCGGCCAGTTCGCGGCATTTCACATAAAGCGCGTAGTGGATGCGATTGAGCGTGCCGTCGTCGTCCCAACGGACGAAATAATCATGGACGGTGCTGCGTGGCGGAAGATCCTTGGGGATCGCGCGCCATTGGCAGCCGCTGCCCAAAATGTACATCAAGCCGTTCACCACTTCGCGCAGATCGACGCGGCGCTTGTTGCCGCCAGGTTTGGCCGGTGGGATCAGTGGCGCGATCAGCTTCCACTCGTCATCGGTCACGTCACTCGGGTAACGCAGCTTGCTTCGGTCGTAGCGGGAGCGGTTTTCGGATTTCCACACATGCCACCTCGCGTCTGCAAAGCCTCATCGAACTGCCAACGATGCCAGCCTGCAAGCGGTATGACTTCAGATGTCCAACCACCTCAAAACGCTCAGAAGGTTTCCGGACAGACACTAAGATTGAGGACGGGAATGGGTGGTTTTCCGCTAGTCCGCTTTCCGGAGGCCGATGCCGAGTAGCGGACATTCGCACCAGGTATCTGCACCGGGCAATCGGCTGAGAAGACTTGCGCTGCGGTTTGGTGCGAAATTCTTGATTTATGCACCATTCGCTGAGCGGGTTTGCTTGATCTCACAAGCAAAAAGCTTGTTCCGTCTGGTTGCCAGGTGTAATTTTGGCACTGCCGCGAAAAACGACTGCCTGATTCTTACCGATACGGTTGGCAGGTTGTCGCGCATACGTCAGCCCTGCATGGTTTGGCCAGCGTCTCCGCAATCAATCGCCTGACAATCCCGTCGGGTCGATGGTTGGTCGCCAGTTTCTGTCGATGCTGGCGCTCTTGATGGAGCGTTGGAATGAAAGACGAGATTGCAATCATCGGTGGGGGCCTGGGCGGCTCGATGCTGGCTCGCGTCCTGCACGTGAACGGCATCGCCGCGACAATCTATGAAGGCGAAGCGGCAGCCGGGGCGAGAACGCAAGGCTACCTGCTCGACATCCACGAGGAGAACGGACAGCGCGCGCTGAAGGACGCGGACCTGTTCGATGCGTTCATGGCGATTGCACGCC
>CAJCIS010000164.1 GCA_903970435.1 Acidobacteriota bacterium
CGCCGGTGGGGGTCGAGGGGGCAAAGCCCCCCGCCTTTCGCGCCGCCATTGCGCATAAGATACGAATCCATCGCCTTCTTATCTGTGTTCATCCGTGTTCATCTGTGGTTCCAAAACTTCTTCTCCCCAAGCCCCGCCGCCAGCCCCTCGAACGAGCACCCGCCGGCAATGAAAAGGCCCGCCGGGGCGTGCAACGCTCACCGCATCGCACGCCCCGACGGGCCTGATTAATTTCGGTAAACCTGAATCGGCGTCAGCGAGAAAATCGGACCCTGGAGGACGCAAGGCCCTCCAGGGGCAACCTCGTTCCCGGCTTACTTCACGGTGATTTTCAGCGGCGTCGAAGGAATGCCGTTGGTGACCACCACGAGCGTGCTTGGGCCCGTCTCGATGGAGCTTGGGATTTCAACCTTCGCGGTCACCGGGTTCGGGTTGGCCGGCAGCATCGAGCTGAAATCGATCGTCTTGGCGTACTGAACGTCGCCGCTCGCGGTATTGATGATCTGCACGAGCGGGAAGTTGGTGTTGGCCTGGTAGTCGTCACCATAGGCGTTGTCCTGCGAGTAGCCGTTCAGGTAGGTGCCGGTCAGCTTGTAGGTCTTGCCCGGCGTGACGGACTTCGCGAACTTGGTAACGACCGGCGCCAGGCTCAGGTTGGCCTTGCCGGATGGGGTGTAGATTTCGACGTCGGTGCTGAAGTCGGTCGAGAACACCTGGCCGGTCGGCAGCATCACGAGGTTGAACACGTAGGACGGGTCGCCCGACGCGTTGGCCGTGGCGGGTTCCTTGTTCAGGTTCGTGCCGTCGTACTCGAAGAATTCGGTGGGGTTGTTGTAGACGCCCGGGCTGGCGGCCAGCAGGACGTTGCCGTCCGGCAGGAGCGAGGACGGTCCGTCGGCCTCGTCAAAATAGTTGCTGCCGGACTTCGGGAAGGTCGGGCCCTTGGTCCATTTGCCGGTGGAGATCGTGTAGGTCGCGGTGTAGCCGGTGGCGCCGACCGCAAAGACGGTGCCGTTCGGCAGCAGGGTCAACGGGCCGAGCTCATGGCTGTTGGTCTGGGTGCCGAGATCGGCCAGCAGGACGGGCGAATCGCCGGCCGAGGCCCACTTGCCGTTGGTGTAGATTTCGGTGTGCTTGGTGTCCTGCGTGTCGTTGGCGTCGGCGGTCAGAACCTGTCCGCTCGGCAGCAGGGTCCAGCCTTCCTCGTCGTTGATGTCGGCCTTGCCGGTGCCGGTGGAGGTCCACTTGCCGGTCTTCTCGTTCCACAGCGCTTCGTCGGTGTTGCAGCAATTCGCCAGCATGTAGGTGCCGTCGCCGAGCAGCGTGCTCTGCGCGTCGCCGATCGTGGTCCAGCCGGTGGGCGGCGTGACGCTGGTCCACTTGTTCTTCACCGGATCGTAGATCGCGCCGAGCGTGGTCCACACCGCGTTGTTATTATTGTATTCGCCGCCGTTGATGATCAGCTTGCCGTCGGTCAGCACTTCGGAGCCGTAATAGAGCGGCGCGTAGCTGCCGGGCAGGGAGGCCACCTGCGACCAGGTGCCGTTGACGTAGCTGCCGGTCTTGTCCGGCGTGAACTTGTACCAATCGGTCGTGCTGACGCTCTGCACCAGGATGGTGCCATCGGTCATCAGGTGGGGCGAGCCGGCGCTGAACGACGGCGGATTCTTGAGTACCGTCCAGGTTTGCGCCTGGGCGGCGGCCGGAAGGCTTGCCAGGGCGACAATGGCCGCCACGGCTTGCGTGTGTGTAATGCGTTTCAACAGAAGTCCCCTCGGAAGTGCGTTTTGCGGGGGGACAATAGCAAAGTACAGCGGCCCGGCGCTAGCCCGCGTTGAAAAAAATTGTGATCACACGTGGTCGGTAGTGGAATTTACAAGGCCAGCGAGAGATAAAGAAAAAGTGTTCTTTTTTGAAAAAAAGAACCAAAAAACTTTTGCTTCTTTGGCCCAGCCTGGGCGCCGCTACGCTCGACATAATTCTTTTTGTCAGACGAGAACAACTGCTTAACCCTTTGCTTTTGTTCGTTTACGTCTATTTTGGTGATTGCCCCTGGCGTTGCGCCGCCGCCTGTAGTAAATGGGGTCTTGAGAATCGGTCGCAGTTGCCGCGGCCGCTGAATTCAGCACGGGGTAGCACGATGACCTTCTCCTTACGGGCACTCCTGTCCGCGCTGGCCCTGCTTGTCGCGTTTTGCGCGACGCCGGCCGCGGCGAGCGATCTCTGTGCTCAGGTGGATAAACTGTACCCGCAGCCGGGACGCTCGGGCGGCGGCCTCAATTCATTCCGGCCGCTGCCGCAATTCGTGCCGCTGCGCGCGCAGCAGGGCGCGCCCGGCACGCTCAGCCTGGCGATTTCGGTCGATCATGTCGCGCTCGATCCGAAAGGCAAGCCGGGCCACGTTTATGTCGGCAACTACCCGGTGACGGACATTCCCGTGTTCCGCCTGTCGGGCGGCGCCAGCGGGCTGGCCAATCTGGTCGATCCGGTGACCGGCAACTCGGTGCCGCTGCCCAATGCGTGCCTCGACGGGCCGGACTGGGGCTATGGCGGCTCCGAATGGTCGCTGATCCAGGGCGACACGCTGGATGTCATGTTTCAAAGCCGCCTGGATTACGCGGGCGAGAATGCGGTACCCGCGCCGTCGAATGGCGCCGTGCCATGCCGGTCGAGCAACCTGCACACGCATGGTTTGCTGGTAAGCCCGTATCACCCGACGCGCGCCGGCCTCGGCCCCTACGGCGATTATGTCCTGGATGTGACGCAGCCGCGCGGCTCGCTCGATTTCGGCACCGGCATCGACAATTGCGGCACCCATCTGGGCGATATTCCGCATCACGGCCATGGCCTGACCGACCTGCCGATCCATTATGAAACGTACATACCGGGCTCGCCGGGGGTGAATTCGCTGGCCAGCGGCCAGCACCCGAGCGGCCTGTTCTGGTATCACGCGCATCCGCACGGGTTCAGCAAGTTCCAGTTGCATGGCGGCACCACGGGCGCCGTCACGATCGGTGCGCTGACCGACTATGCCTGCCCGCTGGGCGACGGCTCGCCCGGCAACTGCAACATTACCAACACCAATATCCGCGTCATGGCGTTGAAGGACGCGGTCATCCAGAGTTACGGTCAGGGGCTTTACGCCAGCGTTCACGACTATGATTCGGGCACCTGCACCACCGAAGGCGGCCTGCGCCAGGGTGAGTGCCAGGCAACGGATTCCCAATGCGCCGATTGCAAATGGGTGTTCACCGTCAACGGCGTGGAATACCCCGTCGTCAACGTCGCGGCCGGCCGGAATGAAATCTGGCGCATCGTGAACTCGAGCGCCGACATGACATACCGTTTGAGCATCACCCCGACGGATCATACCGGCGGCGGCCAGCTGCCCTTCCAGCTGCTGGCCAAGGATGGCGTCGCGGTCCATCAGGTCGGCAAGCAGCCTGTGCTGCACTCCGAAATACTGATGTTGCCGTCGACCAGGATTGAAATCGCCATTACCGCCCCGCCGGCCGGCGGCACCTACGTGCTGCGCAACAACTCGACCAGCACGGCCGGCAACGGCTACGTGAGCGGCGATGAATGGCCGCAGGTCGATCTGGCGCAATTCACCTGGGCGCCCGAAGGCAAAAGCCAGGCTACCGCCCCCGCTTCACCCGCAGCGTTACCCGTCACCGTCGCCGCCATGCAAACGCCGATCCCGACCGGTACCGGTGCGAAGACCGGCTTGCCGGAACGTTGCGTCTATTCTGCCGGCGATACACGGGTGATTTACTTCGTCCATCGCTTCGTCAAGGTGAACAATAATGGCGGCAGCCAGGGCGGCCAGTCGGGCCTGGTGCCGGGCGTCAACGAGGTATTCGGCCTGATTGCGGGCATCCGCCACCCGGACAACACAATGGATTTCTATCCCAACGACAACACCAAGCCGTTGCACAGCGTGCAGGAAGTGTGGAGCGCCGGCCTGAAGGGGGTGGACAAGGCGTTCCCGGCGCTCGACCACAACAACTACAATACCGTCTGCACCGTGATGGGGAATGTCGAGCATTGGGAATTGCAGAACTGGACGGGAGAGGACCATAATTTCCATCTCCATCAGAGCAAGTTCACCATCGATCCGGGCGGCACCTTCTTCTTCCCGCCGCCGGTCCAGGGCGAGGCCGCCAACCTTGCGGCAACCGACAAGCTGATCCGCGAATTCGTCAACCTGCACGAGGTGACCTATAACGACACCGTGCCGGTGCCGCGCGGCACCAGCATCTGCGCCACCGATCCGAATTTGAAGAAGTGCCACGGCAATCCGGATACGCAGTGCAGCGGACAACCGGGCGCGCCGGACTGTCCCTACCCTGGGATCATGAGCGTTCTGATCAGCTTCGACCGCGCCGAGCAGGTCGGCACCTTCGTGTATCACTGCCATATCCTCGAACATGAGGACGGCGGCATGATGGCGACGATCAATGTGCTATGCCCGGTCGGCGACACCAACTGCGCCTCCAAGCAAATCCAGCAGGGCGCGATCTGCACGCCGTCGCAGAGTGCCGATGATCAGCCGCCCGCGATCGGCCGCCTGTCGTCAGCCTTCGGCGCAAATATCCTGAAGACGGATGACTAATACCGATCCGCGTTGAGTTTGACACATCAAGGAAGGCGGGGGGCTTTGCCCCCTCGACCCCCGTCGTGCGCAGCACGCATTCGCGTGACGGCGTGCCGCCGGCGTCCTATGCGCTGCGCGGCACAAAAGTTTTGTGCCGCGCAGCGCATAGG
The DNA here is from genome assembly GCA_903970435.1 of Acidobacteriota bacterium. Lineage (GTDB taxonomy): Bacteria > Pseudomonadota > Alphaproteobacteria > Acetobacterales > Acetobacteraceae > CAJCIS01. Next base: position 4,768 of record CAJCIS010000164.1, read on the forward strand.
ACGCCGGCGGCACGCCGTCACGCGAATGCGTGCTGCGCACGACTTGGGTCGAGGGGGCAAAGCCCCCCGCCTTCCTTGATGTGTCAAACTCAACGCGCATGGGTTTCACTTGCCCGCGCGCCCGCCGGAC
>CAJCIS010000165.1 GCA_903970435.1 Acidobacteriota bacterium
ACCCACCCTTGTAATAGCGATCTCTGATATATTGGTCTTGTTCCGCAAGGAGCGTCCTGCCCTGGGTGGCGACCCAGGGCAGGACGGCTGGCGTCGGATCGGCCCCACCCTTGGTCTTTTGGACCGTCTCGTAGCTTGATCGCGCCAGCCACTTCACCGGACCCGTATGGTTGCCGGAACTTTTGGTTCGCTTCACAAGGAAGGGTCAATGAAGATGGCAAATACTACCACGATCACCGCGGGAATTGATACGTCAAAAGACAAGCTGGACATCGCCATTCACGGTCAGAGCGGCGGTTTTATTGTCGAGAACGAGGCGGGAGGCTGGGAGAAACTGGCGGCGCGGTTGCGCGGCGCCGGGGTCGGGCGCATCGGGATCGAGGCGACCGGCGGGTATGAACGCGGCGCCATGCGCTATTTGCAAAAGGCCCGGTTTGACGTGGTGTTGCTGCAACCGCTGCAGGTGAAAGCCTTCGCGCGGATGCGTCTGCGGCGCGCCAAGTCGGACAAATTGGATGCGGCATTGATTGCCGACTGCACGCATACGATGGACGCTTATAATAAAATGCCGCCCGATCCGCGGTTCGACGCGCTGGCGGATCTGCTGACCTATATCGAGCAGATCGAGGAAGACATTGTCCGCTTCAAAACCCGCCTGGAGCAGACGCGGGACGGCCGGCTGCGCAAGAATATCAAAGACCAGATCGAGCATTTCAAGAAGCAGCGCGTTGCCGAACTGCGCCGCCTGCGCGACCAGATTTTTGCGCATGGCGATCTGGCGGGGCGCTACAAACTGCTGCTCAGCATCCCCACGATCGGCGCCCGAACAGCGCTGAGCCTGGTGGTGCGGATGCCGGAGCTGGGGCTGGTCAGCCGCGAGCAGGCCGCCGCACTGGCCGGCCTCGCGCCGTTCGTGCATCAGAGCGGCAAGCACAAAGGCGAGACGCATATCGGTGGCGGCCGCGCCCGGCTGCGCCGCTCACTTTACATGGCGGCCTTTACCGGCGCGTTCCACTGGAACCCCGCGCTGATGGCGCTTTACAAACGCCTGACGGCGCGCGGCAAGAGCCATAAATGCGCCGTCATCGCCTGTGCCCGCAAACTGTTGATCTTCGCCAACACCGTGCTGGCGCGTGGCACACCATGGGAGGAAGCAAGGCCAATCGCCGCGGCGTAAACCGCCACGCTCTATCGTCGTTCCTCGGTTCGATCAAAACGGCCTGTTCCTCCGTCCCGACCTGCAGCCCTCGCGCCGCCGCGCGCAGGGCTGGTCAAGGATGGGCAAAGCCCACCGCAAAGCGGCGCGAAGCGTCCTTGACAAGACCGAGCACGGCGGCAGGCTTAAGCGGGAAAAGGACGATTAAATCAAACATGAATAATGGTTGCTACGATTTGATGGCAGGCTGCAATCCTTAGTGAAAATCTCGGCTTTTGCGTACGACCCGTTCTTGTCGCGGATGCCTTGGTGGTCTGGCGTGGGGCCATTCGTCGGCGTGGGCTAACGGGGTGTCGAGGCCGGCGATCCAGGTGGTGCGGTCGGCGAGGCGTTCGGCGATGATGTGGACCACACCTTCCTCGCTGCGTTGGATACGGCCTTCGATGATCAGCAGTGAAGCACCGAGAATCTGGTTGCGAAAAATTTCAACCATGGCGGGCCAGACGACGATGTTGGCGATGCCGGTTTCATCCTCCACGGTGATGAACACGGTGCCTTTGGCGGTGCCGGGGCGCTGGCGGACGGTGACGATGCCGCCGAGGCGCAGGCGCTTGCCGTCCCGTTGCGCGGTGGCGCCGGCACAGGTGAGCGCGCCGGCGGTGGTCAATTTGTTCCGCAGCAGGGCGCAAGGATGGGCGCGGAGCGAGAGGCCGGTGGTGCGGTAATCCGCCACCACATGCTCGCCGGTGGTCATGATGGGCAGGTCCGGTGTTAAGTGCCGGCGGGGCTGGCCGGCGAACAGAGGTGGGGCGGCTTCCAGCCCGGCGATGCGCCAGAGGGCGAGGCGGCGGGGCAGGTTGATGCTGCGCAGCGCGTCCGCTTCCGCGAGGTGTTCGAGGGCCGGGCGGGGCAGGCCGGCGGTTTCCAGGGCGTGGAAGTTGGTGAAGCCGGGGCCGCGTTTTTCAAGGATTTCTTGCGCCCAGGCGGCGCGAAAACCGTCGATCATGCGGAAGCCTAGGCGGATGCTGAGTGGCTGGGGTTTTGGCTCAAGACGGTATTCTTGTTTGTGTGGAGAAAGGCGTGGATGCCCGCTCTCGCGGGCATGACGGGGTGGGGCGGTCGCGTGGTCAATCGCAAGATTGCGGCCTGCGCGGCGATGACGGGGTGGGTGGATTAGTGTGCAGTCCCATTCTGAAAAATTGATGTCCACGTCTTCGACTTGCACGCCGTGTTCGCGGGCGTCGCGGATGATTTGGGCGGGGGCGTAGAAGCCCATGGGTTGGGAATTCAGCAAAGCGGCGGCGAAGGCGGCGGGGTGGTGGCATTTCAGCCAGGATGACACATACACTAACAGCGCGAAGCTCGCGGCGTGGCTTTCCGGAAAGCCGTAGGAGCCGAAACCCTCGATCTGCTTGAAGCAATTGGTGGCAAACGCGCGCTCATAGCCGCGGGCGATCATGCGGCCTACCATCTGGTCACGAAAATTAACGATAGTGCCGATGTTGCGGAAGGTCGCCATGGCGCGGCGCAGGCCGTTGGCTTCCTCGGCGGTGAATTCGGCGGCGACCATGGCGATTTTCATCGCCTGCTCCTGGAACAACGGCACGCCGAGGGTTTTGTGCAAGATGGCTTGCAGCTCGTTTGGCTGGCCGCCGGCGCGTACCGGATAGTCCACCGCCTCCTTCCCCTGGCGGCGGCGCAGGTACGGGTGCACCATGTCGCCCTGGATGGGCCCCGGGCG
>CAJCIS010000166.1 GCA_903970435.1 Acidobacteriota bacterium
AAGGCGACGGGCCTGCTGGCCTACTGCGAGGACGAGCTGGCGCGTTCGACCTACGTCCTCGGCGCCGACTTCACCGCCGCCGACATCATCATGCTCTTCCCGCTCACCACCATGCGCCTCTTCACCCCCCGCGACCTCTCCCCCTACCCCCACCTCCGCGCCTACCTCCAACGCATCGCCACCCGCCCCGCCTACCTCACCGCCGTGGCCAAAGCCGACCCCGACCTGCCGCCGCAGATTACGTAGCAGCAACGTACCGCCGATGGCCTTATCCGGTCAGGCGGCCCGATCCACACCAGCATCGGCTGCGGTTCAGTCAAACCCGTGAAGCCGCGCCACACCGACGGCTTTGGCATGCCGCATTCATGTGCGCTCATTGCGATATCGCAGTAATATGACGCCAGGTCGGGCAGATGCCTGGCTCCATGCACCACGCGCACGATCTCAACGGTCTGCCCCGCGGTCCGGCTGGATCATTCTTACCGCATCCACCAAGGATTTAGCGATTTTAGCCAAAACATGGCGCTCGTCGCCAATCAATCCGGCGCCCTTAGTCCAGGGAAAATATTAAATCAAATAATTCAATGGGTTATCTGGCCATCCCTGTCTGGCACGGATGCTGCAATTCCCACATCAGGCCCCCAAAGGCCGCCCAAATAACCCCAGACCATGAACCAAGGAGAGCCCCCATGACGACCATGACCTGCAATGCCCTGAACACCGCCGGCCGCCCCGAGGGCACTGTGCTGGCCCGCTTGCTCGACGTCGCCGGCCGCGCGTCCATCGCCGCCGTCCCGTTCGCCGCCATCGCCTGGATGTTCGTCGCGCACTGAACCCAGGCCCGCCAAACGCCGAGAGAAAAGGACCCGACAACATGCGTAAAATACCGCTTTATCTGGTAGCCGCCCTGATGGTGGCCCCCGCGGCGGCTCATGCCGGCTGTGTAACGGGCGCCGCGGTCGGCGCCGTTGCCGGCCATTATGCCGGCCACCACGCGGTGCTCGGCGCCGCCGCCGGATGCGTCATCGCCCATCACGAAGCCGTCAAGCGCCGACGCGAGGCTGAAGCCGCCGCCCGCGCCGCCAACCCCCACTGACCGGGATCGCGTCAGCACAGCAAAAGTTTTTTGGTTCTTTTTTCAAAAAAGAACCGCTTCCTTCCTTACTTGACCGGCAGCTTCAACACCCCAACCTGCGAATGGGAATTATTGGCAAACCAGATATTCCCATCCGGCCCCACGGTAATGCCCAGAATCGGAAAAGTCCCCTCGCTGGCCGTAAACGGAAACTCCGTCACCACCCCCGCGGTGGTAATGCGCCCCACCACCGCGGTCGTCTCACCGAAATAAAGATTCCCGTCCGGCCCCGCCACGATCGAAACCGGGTCGCCGGTAAAGCCGGCCGTGTAGTCCGAAACGGTCGCGCCATCGGCTGTGATGGCGCCGATGCTGTTATTGCCGTTATCGGCGAACCAGATCCGCCCGTCGCTGCCGGTGGCGATGCCGAAACCGTAGCTGTCGCCAAGCCCGGTATTGAATTCGGTCACCTTCCCGCTGGGCGTGATATAGCCGATATTCGGCCCCACGCCCTCCAGGAACCACATATTGCCGCCGGGTCCCGCGGTAATGGCGAGCGGCTGATTGCCTTCGTCGGGAAAGCTGAACAGCTTTATCTTGCCCTTGGCGGAAATCTTGCCGATGCCATGGTAATCCGTAACAAACCAGCTGGTCGCCTGCGGCCCGCCCGCCATGCCGGTGGACATGGTCTGGCTCAACCCGGTCGAATATTCCTTGATCTCGCCGCCCTTGATGGAGCCGGCGCAGGGCGAGTTCCACTCGGTAAAGAACATCGCGCGGCCGTTTTCGGCAATGGCTTCCGGCGACGCATTGGCGGTGGGCGTCGCATACAGCGTGGCGTGGCCCTTGGTGGTGATTTTCATGATCGCCGACGCGCTGGTGGAAGCCACCCACAACGACTTCTCGATGCCGGATGTAATTTGCAACTGCGCCCCGCGGTCGGTGGGGCCGGAATAGATTATAATCTCGGCGCCGTTCGATTTCATCTTGCTGGCCGACCAGGTTTCCGTAATCGGGGTCGGTTTGCCGCTGGAACAGCTGCCCGCGCGCGCGTCCCATGGCGCGGCACAGGCAACGGCCGCCAGCAGGCCGGCGGCAATGGTGCACGTGGAGGTTGCGCCAATCGAGTTCGTCGCACGCGTGTTCATAGGTATTTCCTCAATTATTCTCGCCGGACGCTACGGGGGCGGCCGGCGGTCAGCAACAGTTTCACCGATGACATTTATGCGATCACATTGTGTCGCAGCCGTGCAGAAATGACACACGGGCCGCCGGCACCGTTGCGAAACGCACATGGAAAAGCGCAGATTATCGCAGCCACCCACGATACCGATATCCCATGCCAAAACGCCTTTCAGCCGGCGCGCCCGTCGCCACCGAATAATGCCGCTCAGCCAAAACGATTGGCAGGTCATTCTGCTGACCTTGGAGGTCGCGGCCCTGGCGGTCGCCGGCGCCTTGCCGCTGGCCATACTCGCCGCCTGGGCCCTGGCCGCGCGCTTTCCCGGCCGCGCGCTCCTGCACGGCGTGGTGAACCTGCCGCTCGCCCTGCCGCCGGTGGTCACCGGCTGGCTGCTGCTCATCCTGTGTGGCGCGCAGGGTCCGGTCGGCGCCTGGCTGGCAGATCGTTTCAATATCCGCGTCGCCTTCACCACCCGGGGCGCCGCCCTGGCCTGCGCGGTCATGGTGTTTCCCCTCATGGTGCGCACCCTCCGCCTCGGCATCGAGGCGGTGGACCAAAACGTGCTCGCCGCCGCGCGCACCCTGGGCGCCGGACCTTTCGACCGGTTCTTCGCCATCACCCTGCCGCTCGCCGGTCCCGGCGTGCTTCTCGCCCTGATCACCGGCTTTGCCGCCAGCCTCGGTCAGTTCGGTGCCGTCATCACCTTCGCCGCCAACATTCCCGGCCAGACGCAAACGTTGCCGCTGGCGATCTATGCCGCCTTGCAGACCCAAGGCGGCACGGCCGACGCCGCACGCCTGGCCCTCTGTTCGGGCGGCCTGGCCGTACTGGGCATGTTGGCCGCCGAAGGCCTCGCCCACCGTCTGCGGCGCTGAGCCATGCCGTTGCGCATTTCGGTCGAGCACCGGCACGGCTTCCTGCAACTCAATGTCGCCTTCGAGGCGCCGTCCACCGGCATCACAATCCTGTTCGGCCCGTCGGCGGCCGGCACGTCCTTCATACTGTCCGCCATCGCCGGCCTGCAGCGCGCCCACCATGTGCGGGTGGACCTCAACGGCGCGCCCCTGCACCACCTGCCGGCGCACCGCAGGCGCATCGGCATGGTGTTCCCCGAGGGGCGTTTGTTCCGCCATCTCTCGGTCGAGGACAATCTCCTGTTCGGCCTCAAGCGCGCCCCGAAGGCGGCCGCCGAAATTCCCGAACTGGGCCGCGGACCGCTGCTGCCGGCCGAGGTCGCCGAGCTGCTCGGCCTGCACAAGTTGCGCGGCCGCCGTGCCGCCGCGCTGTCCAGCAGCGAGCGCCAGCGCGTCGCCATCGGCCGCGCGGTGCTCGGCCAACCCCGCCTTCTGCTCATGGACGAACCGCTCTCCACCCTCGATGCCGGCCAGCGCGACGAAACCCTGCACTACCTGCAACGCCTGCGCGCCGAACTGCCGATCCCGGTGCTCTACGCCGCGCACTCCATGGAGGAAGCCTGCCGCCTGTCCCACTTCATGGTGCTGCTGGAAGGCGGCCAGGTGCTCGGCGCCGGCGCCCTGCCGGAACTCGCCTCGCGCGTCGATCTGCCGCTCGCCGCGCGCGACGACGCGGCGGCCGTGCTGGTGGGCTACCTGCACAGCCACGCCCCGGCGCGCGGCCTCAGCGGCGTGTCCTGCGGCAGCGTCATCATCGACGTGCCCCTGTGCGACATCCCCGAAGAGGCCCCCGTGCGGGTGCGCGTCCCGGCGCGCGAGGTGATACTGGCGCTGGACAAACCGGCCGACATCGGCGCCAACAACATCATTTCGGGCATGGTGTGCGCCATCCGGCACGACGCGGCGTCGCACGTGGCGCTGGTGGAGGTCGAGTTCAGCGGCGGCCAGATTTTGGTGCGCATGGCAACCGACGCCGCGCAGCGGCTGCGGCTGGAACCGGGGCAGCGTGTGTTTGCGCTGGTCAAATCGGTTTCCGCGGAGGTTATTAGTGCGTAGGAAGGAAGTTCTTCTTTTTTGAAAAAAAGAAGCAAAAAACTTTTGCTCTTGATGCAATCCCCAACGTATCGGCCATGCCCCGAACCTCTATGCAGGCGCAGGGGCAAAAGTCTTTTGGTTCTTTTCTTCAGAAAAGAACGACTTCCTTCCTCCTTGGAGCAATCGCCCGATGGAGACGCGCAGCTTGAGGCTGATACAAATGCTCTGCAAACAACAACCCAGAGCGGCCCGACGGGCACAAGACGATTTTCCAGTCAGGCTGAGGCCGCTCTAGTGCACGACCTTGAGAATCTCGTTTATTCGCGACTCCGCATCGGTCCGCACCCGGAACTCCACCCGCTGCGACGCCTCCACATTCTCGGTGCCGTCCTCGTTTCGCAACGTCCGCGACGACGACAACCCGTTCGCTGTCAAATGCTGGGTGAGCCAGTGTTTGTCGGCCGCGACCTGCGGCAGCAGCAACACATATTCCAGCGTGCTCCGCGTGCGGCTCTGCGATAATTCCATGTTGCGGAAATAGGCGTCGTCCTCGCTCACGCCGGCGCCCCAGATCGAGGATGTGTGCCCCTCGATACGGATTTCGCTGATATAAGGCTTGTAGCGGGGATCCGAAATGATGCGGACGTAGCGGGGAAAGAAGTCGGCGAGGATGGTTTTGAAACTCCCCTTCAGCTCGGCCCGTCCGGTGGCGAAGAGCACGTCCGGCTGCTCGAAACGAATGGTCAGATCAGGGTCGAGCTTGGCGCGCCAGCGCCGCAGGTCGGGGGAGAATTCCTGCGCCAGGTCGCGATACAAATCCTGCCGCGACTGGCCGTAGCTTTGCGCCACGCTGCGCATCGCGTCGCCGCTGGCCTGCACCTGCACCATGGACAGAACCGATATCAACATGAAGACCATCATCAGACCGGTCATCAGGTCGCTCAGCGGTATCCAATGTTCTTCCGTCGCCCGGCGGGCGCCGAGCCAGGAAGGTCCCGGGGAAGGCGAAGGCGCCGCCATCAGCCTGCCACCAGCGCGATCTTCGGCGGTTCGTCATGCGCCGGCGCCGTCTCGCGCGCGAGCTGCACCGACAGCATCTTCAACTGCCCGGACAGCTTGCCGACGGTGCGCGTGAGCTCGGCGTAAACGTCATGGTCGAGTTGCGCGATCTGCTCGCGTGTCGTGCGCACCATGTCGATGGTCTGGCGGCTGAACGCCTCATTGGCGCGTGCGAGGTCGTGCTGCGTGGTCTCCAGCGCGGCCCGGATCGACGCCGCGTTTTCCGCCAACGCGCCGGCGATCGCCTGCTGATTATCCCGCACCGAAGCCGCCCCCGCCCGCGCCACGTCGGCAAAAAGCGCCTGCGACGCCGCCAGCGCATCGCGCATCGAGGCGGCGCTTTCAGTAAGTGACGCATTCAACGCCACCTGGCTCGTGCGCACCGTACTTGCCATTTGCGAAACGAGTTCGCCGAGCCGCCCCTCGATATACGGTATGCGCCCGGCCGCCGCCTCGGTCAGCGCCGATACGCTGGCCGCCATTTCGGCCAGGCGGCGCTCGCCGGCCTCGATCGATTCCAATGTGCGCGTCGCACGTTCGGCCGTTCTGCTGATATACGCCGACGCTTCGCCCACCTTGCTCAAATCGCTGGCGGCATAACCGAGCACGCGCACGGTATCGTCCAGCCGGCCGGTCATCGATGCGATGGTGGATTTGTATTTCTCCTGCCACGCCAGCAACTGCGCCACCGCCTCCCCGAGCTCGCGGTAATTCTCGCCGAACTGGGCGGCCACCTTCTCGTTGAAGCTCAGCACCACCTGGCCCAGCGCATCCACCAGCGACTGCGACGCGTGCGCGGCAAGATCCCGCAGCGCCTCGGTTTGCGAAACGCGCAAAGTCTCCAGGCTCTGGTTGCCTTTTTCCTGCGCCGCGCGCAGCGCATCCAGCCGTTCGTTGCTGTCCTGCCGCGCCATCCTGATCTGCGACAGCAGCCGGTCGTTGGTGTCCTGCCGCGCCAGTTTCATTTGCGACAGCAGCGAAGCCTCGCCGGGTCCGGCCAGCGCATTGCGGATTTCGACCAGCAGCTCCACCGGATTTTCCGCCGCCGCCGCGCCGGCGCCGTCCTGCGCGCCGGTGCCGAGATAGAACTCCCGCAGCTTGATCTGCACCGCCGCGCCGACCCCGAACACCGAGGCCCAGAACGCCGTTTTCAGGCCCGCCAGAAGGGCGGGGACGCTGGCCTGCACGTTGGTCGTATCGAACCGCGCAAGCCCCAGCGCCACCCCCAGAAACGTGCCGAAAATGCCGATCGTGGTGAGAATGGTCGGCCCGAGTTCCACCACCCTGGGGTTGTAACGGATATTGAAGACAACCCAAATCGCGAGAATAACGACAATGAAGCACACGGAAACCGGGGAAAGAACCGACAGGAAATCCCCCACGGACAATGGCATTGCGTTCAATCCAGGCTATATGACAACGACTTAATCAAAATTTGGACCAATAAGTATCTAAAACTACATCCCTTACCATATATTGCAAGCCCTATTTGCGCACGCTCCTATGCCGCCAGCCGCCGCAGCGCCACGAATTCGAACATGAACCCCAGCGGCCGCGCATCATCCGACAGCCCCATCGATTTCGGCGAAGGACAGATCGGGTGGCTGAACCGAATAACGAGATCGTCCGCCCTGCCGAGCGCATCGGCGGGCAGAAACGCATGCACGTGCGTCGCCGCGTCGATATCGAACTCCGCCACCCCGACACCGTTGACGGCGACGCCAAGCCGCCGGGACACCAGATGCGGGGGTGCAATGAACCCGATGCCCCGGATTTCCAGCCACAGATCGCCGCCGCCATTTGCAAACCCGCCATTTGCAAACCCGCCTTTCGCAAACCCTGGCACCACCAGTTCGCAGGCCGCGCCGATCGACCACGCATGCCTCCCTTCGGGCGCCGCGAATGCGCCCCGCTGGTAGCCTGTCGCGTTCCCGCCGGCGCCGAAATCGATGCGCAGCAGCACCGGACCCGCCCGGCGCGCCACCGCACGGCCGTCCACCTCCACGGGCCCCAAGCCCGGTGGCGCCGCCACCGCGCGCGCCGCGGCCGCAATGCCGGCGTCCAGATGCAGCGGATCGACGATGTGCGCCGAATGCCCCGGCGCATCGCCCGGCTTCGGCAACGGCAGCCCGCGCACGTCGGCATGGCACACACCCAGGCGCTGGAAAATATGCGCAAAATAATTGTCATGCCAATTCGACGGCGCCATCGTCACAATCCCCGCGCCGGGGCTGGCGTAAACGATCGTGGCCAGATTGCTGCCGAGATCGCCGATAATCACATCGCTATCGCGAAACGCGCGCACCTTGTCAAGAAATGGTGTCGCCCCCGGATCGAGCGCCGCGGCGCCATGCGCGCGCAGCACCGGCGCAAGTTCGGGCAAATTGACGATCGCGCGCAAATCGCCCGGACCGCGGATCGATGCGGTCACCCGATGGCGGCCCCGAAACGGCGGCGGCGTTTTCAGAGTGCGCAGGCAACGCAGCACGCCCGGATGTATCCCGTCGCCCGCCATGTCCACCACATCGAACAAGGCGCCGAAACGATAAAACACACCGTCGCGCAGCCGAAGAAGCCGGTGCGCCTCGATGCCGTAGGCCGCCAGGCTCTCCAATATGGAGCGCACCAGAAACCGCCCCGACGACGGATCGGTGGTAATCCCCGGAACGACGAACACGAAACGGCCGGGAAACGCCTGTTCCGCCAACAGAATCTTCGGCAGCGTATCGATGAGCCAATGGCTCCAGATGCCGTAGCCGGGGTGGCAGGCGAGCACGCACGGCGCCCCCACATCCACCGCATCTTCCCGCCTGCGCATCATATGGTCGTGATCGGCGGTGCCGGGAAAAATATAGTCTTCCACCAATGTCTCGCCGGCGAGAACATGAAACGGCGCACTGCCGTCGATGTAGGTTTGCGCACCGTAACGGCCAAGCCTGACCGGCGGCTGCGCAACGTCGCGCGCGTTATTCACCCAAAACAGGAAACGGCGATAAGCCGCATGACCCAATGCACCTGCATTTGCGTACACCAATGGATTGATGACCGAAACCTCGCCGCCGGGCAGCAAGTCCGTCAGGTCATCGAGCAAGTCGCGCGCGGGCTGAGGCATCAACGAAGAAAGTAGTTCTTTTTTGAAAAAAAGAACGACTTCCCTACTTTACTTCGGCGACGCCGCAAACGCCCCCGGAACACGCTGCGGCGGCACATACGGCTGCGCCGACCTGCCAAAATTCGCCCCAAGCCGGTTCCTTGTGCCGCTCTCATTGAACGTTCCCACCACATTGCTCGGCGACGTCGCCGACACCGGCGCATTCATGTCCGACGACGGACGCGGCGCCGCGTGCGCCACCGCGGCAAGTTGCGCGTTGATGCAGTCATAGCCGTGCGCGGAGCCGACCGTCACGTCGGTGCAGGTGGCGTCACCGGCCGCCGGCGCCGCCGGCTTTTGCGCAAAGGCCGGGCTTGCGGCGGCGATGACGGACAGCAAAATCAGGGCGCGGAACATGGCTCACCTCTCGGCAGATTGCCCTGACATGGTCAGGGCGCGGCCAAATGCGAGAGCTGAATTTCATCCACCCGCACAGGGGACTTGGCCAGCAGGCCATTGGCATAGGCCGCGGCCAGGTCTTTTTGCTTCTGCTCTCGTAACAAATGCACGAGTTGGTCACGCACCTCGGCCAGCTTCGGTGGCCCGGCAGGCCGCGTGGCCAGCAATTTCAACAGCGTGCAACCGTTCTGCGTGCATACTGGCGCGCTGACCTGCCCCTCCGGCAAGCCGGCAACGGCGTCGTGCGCCGCTGTCTGCAACTGCGGCTCGGCCACCCAGCCGAGGTCCGCATATTGCACGCCAGCCAAACGCTTGGGCGGCGCCTCGAAGCCGGCGCGCCCGGCCGCAATGTCGCGTGCCAGAGCCGCCAGCGCATGCCGCGCCGCATCCATGCCCGCCGCGGACGCGGCCCCGGCCACCGGAATGAAATCCTGCGCCAGATGGTAGGTGCGCGGGCGCGTCAGTTGCGGCCGCGCGCGCTCATAGGCCGCCTGCAATTCCGCGTCCGACGGATACGCGGCCGGAACCTGCGCCTGCGCCGCGAGAAAGCTTTGCACGATCGCACCCTCACGGACGCGCGCAAGCATGGCCGCAACGTCCGCCCGCGTATCCCATTTCTGCGCCGCCGCTTCCTCCAGGATGGCGCGTTGCAGCAAATCGTCTCGCACCAGGCCGCGCAAGGCTTCCGGGTCGGCCGCCAGTTTCTTGCGCTGTTCGGCCGGCTGAGCGGCAATCAACGCGCGCACCTGGCTCGCGGTGAGTTCATCGGCGCCGCGAATGGCAACGACCGGGTCGGGCGCGGCGGCGGCCAGGGTTAGGGCTGCCAGGAAAAACCAACAAGGAAGCAGTTCTTTTTTGAAAAAAAGAACCAAAAAACTTTTCCTGTTTAAGGGCAATTCGAATTTCCAAGCTTCCTACGGATGACCGGGGGACGCCGGCGGCGGGATGTATTCCTGGTCCTGGATCTTGTCATCATAATCCTGGACTAGGTTTTGCAGATCGACCTTGGCGGCGCCGACGAACGGTTCGTAGCTCTTGCGGAGCACCCAGAGAAAGCTGCGATCCTGATACAGATGCAGCACCTGCTCGGAAATGGTGATCAGTTTCGCGTTGGTGGCCTTGCAGGTCTGCAACGCCTTGGTGTTCGCCGCCATGCCCTTTTCGGCGATCTGGCGGTCGCGATCCTGCTTGCGGGCGAAATCCTGCGCCTGTGTCACCGCGCCCTGGAATTTCTCCAGGCTGGCCTGCAGGGCAGAGTTCTGCTGCTGGGCGGCGGCGAGATCGGCTTTCGCCTGGCGCAGTTCCTCGGGCTTGGCCGCCCCGGCCAGTTGCGCCAGCTTGGCTTCGTCCGCGTCATACCTGGTTTTCATCGCCGCAAGATCGTTTTGCGCCTGCGTCAATTGCGCCTGCGCCTGCGCCGCCTGGTCCTGCGCCGCCCGCATTTCGGAAACCGACTGTTTCAGCGCCGCGCGCAGCCTATCCTCGGGCGTATCCTGGGCGTGCGCAGACGCCGCCGCGAACAAAAGCGTGAAAAGTGCGGCCAGCCATGTAACAGAATTGGTTGAGTTTGACCGCCGACCACGATCCCCGCGCCCGCTTTGCGGGCTCGCCGGCGCCTGAAGCTCCGGCGAGGGAGGGGCCCGCCGCGCAGCGGTGGGACGATGAGGGTTCTCGCGCACGGATCAGAACCTCGTGTTCAGGTCAACAAAAAGCGTGTCGGTGCCGTAATGCGGGCCGGAGATTGCCTGCGCCGAATACCAGCGGAGGTTGACCCAGGTGTTACGGGCGATGCCCAGATTGCCGGCCAGGACGTAACCTTGCGCGTTGGTCCCGCCCTGATGGAAATCGATATCGGTCAGCGCGTCCAGGGTCGCGTCAGTTTGCAAGTAACGGTACGAAAGCGATACGTTCCAGTCCCATTTCTTCTGTACCTCGAATTGCCCCAGCGTGGCTTTCAGCATATAGCCGGTATCGCCGCCTTCGTACACGCTGTTGTTGCCAAGATTGTTGACCGGGCCAGGCGCTTCGTTCGGCGGCCCATGCGCCACAATGGCCGCGCGGTCATAGGCCAGGTTCTTGGTGAACTCGCCCTCCAGCGCGATGTCGATCGGATCGTAGGTCAGGATATTCACGCGCGGATGAATGTCCAGCACATCGAAGCGGCTTGCGAGGCCGTAATATTGCGGATCGGGCGGTATCTGTCCCACGGTTGTAACGGTGTACGGTATGTTACGGATCGGATAAAGCGTATTGCCGAACTGCTCGAACGGCGTCCGCGTATCGTCGGTGTTGCAGAAGAAAACGTTGCTGGTGCCGGATTCCAGGGTGCAAGGGTTGGAAACGGCACCCTGCACATTGATGAAATCAAAGATGCCCACGGCCAGCGACGCGTTAAGATGCGGGCTGATTTGCCAGAACGCGCCGCCCTGCAACGCCGCGAGGTAGGATTGCGAGGTGGCGAATTTCTGGTCGGAGTTCGTCGAGAAATCGAACGCCGGATTGAACAGCGGAAAGGCGCCGCCGTTCGCCACCAACGTGACACCGCCGCCGACCGGCTGGGCGAACTGCGCGGCCACGCCATCGAAACCCAGGAGCGGGTAGAACATCAGGTCGGAGGCGACGAACGGATTATCCATCCGCCCGGCATAGACGTATAATTGCGAGAACGGATGCATTTTGATGTAGGCCCGGTCGAGCCAGATCGCCGGCGCCGCGAAATCTCCGTTCGCCGTGGCCCCGCCGCCGGTCCCCAGCGTCTGGTTGGTGGATGTCGGCCCGTCATCCTGCCCGGTGCCGACCATGATCTCGCCGGAAATCCAGTCGGCGATGTCGGCCTCCAGCCCAAAGCGCGCACGCAGGCGGAAGCGGTCGCGGTCTTCGTTGGTATTCAGGAACGGCGGCGGCGTCCCGGTGCCGTTGGCATACGCATTGGCATCGAACGGACTGCCCGTGTTGATCGAATTGAAATTGACGAACTGATTGTAATTGTTCTTGTCATACAAATCGTCCTCGTAACGCACCCGCAGATCGCCGAACAGCTTGATCCGCTTGGTCCATTCCGGCAGCGCATTCGGCGCCGCCCAGCCTTCCTCCTGCGCCTGGTCCAGCACCTGCGCGCGCACCTCGTCGGCAATCTGCTTGCGCACGAATTGCGGCACGTAGGTCACCCGGATCTGGCCGGCCGGCGTAGCCGGTGCCGCTTCCTCGGATTCCAGCGGCGCCACGCCGGCCGCGTGCTTGCGGCCGGAAGCCGCCGGCGCCCCGCTCTCCTTCAGCAAATCCTTCGCCTGCCCAGGCGTCAGAATGCCCTTCTGGATCAGCAACTGAATGAGCTTGACCGTCTGCGCATCGGCATGCGCCGCCTGCGGCGCCATGGCCAACGCACCCAAAATCGCTGCAAGCGCGGTGCCGTAGCGGCGCCGGTGTAACATCGAAACCATAAATCCCCCACAGGACCCCGTATTCGGCTTACAAGGACAAAGGCAAAGGAAGCAGTTCTTTTTTGAAAAAAAGAACCAAAAAACTTTTTCTATGTTAGGTCCGGCGGACGCCCCCTTCCTCTTGAGCGCCGCTAGGCTCAACATAATTTTCTTTTTTTCAAAAAAGAAATACTTCCTTCTTCTTCCTTACCCCGGCGCATGCGCGTGCAACTGCACCACCCAAGGCTGCCCCCCCGTCATTTCCGCCGGCACCTCGCTCAACGTAATACGCGACAGCGCGCGCAGCACCATCTCGCGCGTATCGGCATCGCCCTCGAAATCCTCGAAACGCGCATCCTGCACGTGGCCGGAATGATCCAGCACGAACACCACCCGGCCGCGGTACCGCGCGCTGCGCAGGCGTTCGTCGCCGCGCAGCGCTTCGCTGACCTGGCTTTGCACCAGGTTCTCCGCCCACGGGCCCTGGTCCGCGCCGCCGCTGCCGTCGCCGCAATCGCCCACGCAATCGCCGCCGCCGCCTTCGCCCGCCTTCAGGCCATAGGCATCGTTGCCCGCGCCGGCCGTCGCGGTCAGCGCCGCGGGCGGCGTGGGGGCCTTTGGTTGCGGTTTCGGCGTGACGATCTTCTGCACCTCCTTCTGTTCCTCCTTCGGCTTTTCTTCCTTCGGCGGCGGCGGTGGCGGAGGCGGCGGCGGCGGCGGCGGCAGGTTCACCGTGGTGATATGCTGCTCGATATGCGGCCGCGGCGACGGGCCGGCATGGTGCAGCACGCTAATGATGCCATAGGCGCCACCCGCCACGAACACCATCAGCCCGGCCGGCACGCCGATACGTTGCCAAACCGGTTTGCGCACGAATTCCCGCTCGTCACCGAACATCGTATCAGCTCCCGGCGATATGTTGCGAGGCGAGGCCGATCGATTTGAGGCCGATCCGGCCACACAGATCAAGCACCGTCATGATCTTTTCATACTGCACCTGGCGGTCGCCCTTCAGCACCACCGGCAGGTCCGGCGTCACCGCCATGGCGTCGCGCAGCTTGGTTTCCAGCTCGCCGATGCTGAGCGGAATGGCGTCCATGAAAATCTGGCCGCTATTTGAAACCGAAATGACCTTGGTTTTCGGCACCGCCAGCGATTGCGTGGAACTGCCATGCGGCAAATCCACCTTCACGCCCTGCACCGACGCGGTGGTCATGATGATGAAAATCACCAGCAGCACGTAGGCCAGATCCAGCATCGGCGTGATGTTGATGTCGTCGTAGGGCTTGTCTTCCTGCACTTGCATTGGGTCACCCTTTGACGAAACGGACCGGGAAGGAAATCGCCGGCGCGGCGGCGCGCGCGGTGCGGCGTGGCGTATTCATTCCGCCGCCGCCTTCACATCACGCTCGCGCACGAAATGCCCTTCGGCAATGCGCGTCACGATTTCGTCGACGAACACCGCCATGTCGGCGGTGGTTTCCTTGATACGGGTCTGGAAGTAATTATAGCCGAACAGCGACGGGATCGCGACCGCCAGCCCCGCCACCGTCGCCAGCAGCGCGGCCGCAATGCCCGGCGCGATGGAATTGACGTTCACGTCGCCCGAGGCGGCAATCGCGGCGAACGTAATCATCACGCCCACCACCGTGCCCAGCAGGCCGATGAACGGGCCGCCGGCAATGGCGATCGTCAGCAGCACCATGAAATTGCTCAGCCGCTGCCCCTCGCGCACCATCTGCCCGTCCATGGCGGCGCGGATGGCGGCCAGGCTTTGCGGCGCAATCGTGCCGTCCGGCAGGCAACGGCCGCCTTCCAGGCGCTCATGCACCTCGCGCCAACCCGTTTCGTACACGTGATACAGATTGGAATTGCGCAGCCGTCCCACCTTGTCCGCCGGCAAATGCGGCAGGATGTCGGCCACGTTGGCGCGCATGGTGTCGCGCAGCAGAACGCGAAAACGCTTGTTGGCGCTGCGCGTGCCGCTCACCACCACGGCGCGGTTGGCCATCACCACCCAGCTGATCAGCATCATCACCATCAGGATGCCGATGACGAATTCGGCGTCCGGCGTAATGGAGTGCAGCAGAATGCCGATATAGCCGGTGCTGAAACCGCTGGTCTGCTCGGGGTTTTCGAACACCAGCAGATTGGCGTTCGGCCCCTGGCTGTGCACGGCAATGGCAATGGCGCCATCAGGCCGCACCGCCTTGCTGATTTCGAGCTCGTCGAGTTCGCCGGTATAATTCGCCGGCGCGGCCGCCGGTGCGGCCGGTGCTGCCGGTGCTGCCGCGGGCGGCGCGCCCGGCACGGGTGCCGCGGCCGGCGCCGCCGCCGGGGCAACCGTTGCGGCCGCGAGCAGACCCGGCCCATTGATCGCCGGCAACGCGCCCGGCGCCTCGCCCACCTTGGCGCCATCGACATAAAGGCGCAAAAACTTGTCGGAGGCGGTGACGGTCAGAAGGTGCCAGCTATCCCCATTCATCGCCGAACCGGCCTGCGCGCGCACCGGCGCGCCGCTGGCCGGCGTTGCCTGCACGTAAGGAATACCGCCCGCCAGGCCCACCTGGAAATCGGCCACGCCCCCGCTGTCCCGCTGATCGTACAGCACGCCGCTCTGGTTCAGCGGCGCGGGCTTCACCCAAACCTGCCACGTGAGCGGCTGCGCCTCGGTCAGGTTCAGCGTGGCGCTCGGGGCCAGCTTGATGCCGGCGCCGGTGGCGCCGAATTTGGCGCCGAAACCGATAATCCCGGCCTCGTCCCGCGTCGCCGGCGTCAGCGCATTATTGGCGTAGCCGGTGGCGTCGTGCGGCAGGCCGCTATCCTCGCCGAAATGCCACACCAGCAGCTGGTCGGGATCGTAGGTCGCCTTGCTGTCGGCGGTGTCGGACGCCTTGTCGTTGCCCCAATACATGTAGAAATTGGTCGCCGTGCCGGGGGCCAGGTCCGGCACGTCCACCCATACCAACGCGACCTGATCGACCAGCCCGTCCCATTTTTCGATATGGTAATGCAGCGGCGTCTTGTCGTCACCGGAGACGAAACGAATATCGCTGCCGTCCTGCTTGGCGGTATCGAACTTGAAGTTGCCTTGCGTCAGGCGGATGAGCACCTGCGTGCGCCCGATCGCCTCGCCGACATTGGCGCCCTTGGGGCCCGCATCGGCATCGATCTTGACCCGGTACTGCCAGTCCGCGTTCCACCACGCCGCCGCCGCTTGGGGGGCGCCGAGGCACGTCATTGCGACGAAACAACCCGCCGCCAGCAGCGCGCGCCGCGCCCATGCGCGCAGCTTCATGCCAGCCATACGCTAAAACTCCCCAAAAACACGAAATAGAACGCGGTTGGTGCCGGCCTTGGTATCCGGGCCGCTCTCCACCGTCTGCGCGTCCTGCACGGCGCCGTTCAGATAGCCCCATAAATTCACCCGCGTGCCGACGCCGACCGACGCCAGGCCATAGGCAAAATGCTGGCCCGGCGTCGGATCGCGCAAATTTACCAGGCCCGCGTCGGTGAACAGGTGGAACCGCCAGGTGCGCACCGGGCCGCCGACATATTTCTTGATGTCCGGGCTGCGCAATTCGGTCTGCGCGAAGGCGCCGTAATCGCCCAGCGCCTCGGCTTCCAGGTAGCCGCGCACCGTATCGGCGCCGCCGATGCTCATCTGTTCGCTGGACACCAGCGGTTCGTTGCTGATCTGGCCGGTGGCCGAGCCCCACAGCTGAATATCGTGCGGCAAATCCTGCTCGCGCGTCACGGTCAGCTTGGCGATCGAAAAACCCGGATCGGCCTCGTAGCGTTTATTGTCGAACGCGGCAGAGTTGCTGCCCAGATGGTTCAGCCCCAGTTCGACACCGATATTGACATCGGTGGTCGATGCCTTCCCGGACCAGTTCGCCGCGTAATTCGCGCTCAGCGGATAATACGTCACCGGCGCCAAAGTCAGCGTGCTGTTGGTCAGGAAATTGTCCAGCTCGAAATAACGCTTGTAGTCCCAGCCGACGCTGAACGAATGCGTAAAACTGCCGCCGGCGCCGTTGGTGGTGGTGCCCAGCGGCACCAGCACGCGGAAGCCCGCCGTGGTGCCGCGGCCCACCACGTCGGTGGTGCCCAGCGCCACCACGTTGCTGTTGGAATGCAGATACGTGAACAGGATCGACAGCTTGCTGTCCGGAATGTGGAACAGGTAGCTGGCCGATTCCACCTCGGAATCGGCCACGTTCTCGGGCGCGACGGCATAGGTGATGGTCGCGGAATCGCCGCGCTGGAAGAAATTGCCGTACGTGAGCGACGCGTCCAGCCGCAGCGCATGGGTGTCGGCATTGTAGCGGTTGTCGAGCTCGAGCGACCCGTGCACCGGCAGCTTGTCCGCGACGTCCAGATCGACATCCACCGTGTCCGGCCTGCGGCCCGGTTTCAGCACCGGCTGCACCGTGCGGTCCGGCAGCTGGTTCAGCCCCAGCAGGTCGGCCTGCAGGTTGTGGATGTTGGGAATCCGCCCGGGCGCCACGGAAGGCGCGCCGGCCCGCACCGCGTCGGGAATAAAATATTTGGCGTGCGTCACGCGCAGCCGTTCCACCGGCCGCTCGACCACGCGCAGCAGAACAACGCCGCCCTGCCTGTCGGCCCAGCGCCCGGGGCTGACCGTGACGGTAACGAAACCCGCATGCGTGTAGGCGTCCTGCAAGGCGCGGCGGGCCGCCTCAACGTCTTCGGCCGTCTTGCCGGGGCCCAGATACGGATAGACGGTTTCCTCAACCTGTTCCTGCGGCAGCACCGTACTGCCGTCGACGCGAATTTCGTTCAGGTCGAACCGGTCGGACGGCGCCTTTTGCGTGCTGGCCGGCGCGGCCGCGGCCGCCTCCGCCGCACGCGCGCCCGGCGCCAGGGCACAGCACGACACGCCCAAGGACACGCCCAAGGACACGCCCAGGGGCACGCTCGGGACGACCCCAAGCGTGACACACACGGCCGCGGCGGCGAACCGCCCGGAAGGAGAAGGCGCGCAGGGTCGCACGATCAAGTTACCCGGATGCCGCTTTGGTATTTGCCGTGCCCTAATGCCATTGTTCGGCAAACACCACCATAATTCACTTGTGACAGATATATGACAATTTACGCTCAACCGCCAACAGTTAAATTTTTGCACCACGCCGTTCAAAATGGCGGCACCGATTAAACGACCCTTTATTGTGGATTATTTATACTGCCGCCGAAAAAAAGAAAGCCGCTTTTTATACCCGGACCGCACGCGCATTAGATCCACTTATACTAGATATGTTACAGTATTACTAATCTGTCTTCAAACTGTCGCAGAACTATAAGACGACCGTCATCGCGGTGTCACAGCGCGTTGCTACGAGAGCCCCCGCAACCGGCCGCCTCAGGCCGGTTACGCAAGGGGATTCACCATGACTCGCACACACCTGCTGGGTGCCGCTTCCGCGGCCGCCCTGGCTTGCCTTTCGACTGTTTCACACGCCCAGACACCGGCGATCACCGGCGGTGGCTCAACCCTGGCGCAATTCGACTACCTCGCCGAATTCAGCGTGTTCAACCCCTCCGGTCCGGAGGCCACGTTCAGCACTTACTGGGAATCCGGTTCGGGCACCGGCCAGCAAGCCTTCCTCCTGGACGACCTGACCTGCGACATCGACAAAGTCACCGGCGCCAACAATAGCGCATGCGTCGGCCCCGATGGCGGCGCCGGCAACACGGTCGATTACGGCGCCTCCGACGCCACCTTGAGCAGCACCCAGATCTCCACCTGGGCCACATCGTCCTTCGGCCAGTCCGCCGCAGGCAACCTGATCCAGTTGCCGTCCATGGGCGTCGGCATTGCCATTCCGGTGAACAACCCGGCGATCTCCGGCAACGGTCAGCTCACCTTGTCCGACGACGATCTGTGCGGCATCTTCTCCGGCCTGCTGACCGATTTCAGCCAGATCACCGACAGCAACACCACGCCGGCCCCGGGCCCCTTCAACGTGGTCTACCGCATCGACGGCTCGGGCACGAGCTTCCTGCTCACCAGCCACCTCAGCGCCGTCTGCAATGCCAACAACACAGCGCCCAACGTCACCTTCACCGCCACCACGACGTTCGCCACGCTGTTCCCCAATAACGGCGCGGGCGTCATCACCGGCGATTTCCCGAACGCGATCGGCGAAAAAGGCAGCAGCGGCGTGGCCAACGAAATGTCCGGCTGCAACGGCGCCGTGCCCGACGCGCTCACCTATCTGTCGCCCGACTTCACCAAGGTCGATCCGAAATCCGACGCCACCATCGGCTGCTACATCAACGGCAGCAACAAGAGCCCGCTGGTCGTGGCCGCAATCTTCAACGGCAACAACGCGTACATCCCAACCGTTGCGAACATCAAAACCGGTCTGCTCCATCCCAAAACCGGCACCGGCCAGAACCTGACACCGCCCGCCAACGCCGCCGAAGGCGCCAACCCGGCGCTCTGGGTGCCGGTGGAGCCCGTGGTCACCAGCGGCTACCCGATCGTGGGCTACACCACGTTCGACTTCGCGCAATGCTACGCGAGCAGCGCGGTTGCCAACGCAATTGAAACGTTCTTGCTCGATCACTACACGACCAGCAAGTACACCGCGTTTCAAACGAAAAACGGCTTTGTCGACCTGAAGGCCTCGCACGCGGACAAGTTCCTGACCGTGATCGAGCAGGAAATTCTGGCCAACAAGAAGAAGTGGAATGACGACATCGAAGACGCCACCGCGTGCTCGGGTCTGGCAGGCCGCTAACAGCAAAAAGGCCAGGGGGCGATAGCCCCCTGGCCTTCATGCGTCGAGCCTGCCAGCGCTTACGAAGAAACCAAGGCCAGGGTCAATCCCTGGCCTCTTTTGTTACCCGAGAGCTTCCTTCACCTTCGTCACAATCGCCTCGAACGCAGCCGCGTCGTCGTACGCCAGCGCCGCCAGCACCTTGCGATCGATCTCAATGCCGGCCTTGTTCAGCCCCGCAATGAAACGGCTGTACGTAAGGCCCTGCGCCCGCACCGCCGCGTTAATGCGCTGGATCCATAAGCCGCGAAATTCGCGCTTCTTCACCCGCCGGTCGCGATACGCATACTGCAGCGACTTTTCCAGCCGCTCCAGCGCAATGCGATAATTGGTCGAACTCCGCCCAACAAAGCCCTTGCTCTGTTCCAGAACCTTCTTGTGCCGGGCGTGTGTGGTCGTGCCCCGCTTGACGCGTGCCATGTGCTGATCCTCCTAAAGCGGGGTTACGAAAGCCCGTAGGGCGTCCATTGCTTCACCGTGCGGGCATCCATCTCGGTCAGCGTCTGGCTGCCCCGGTTGGTGCGCTTGGCCTTCTGCGATCGCGCCGACAAATTGTGACGCTTCTTGCCAGGCCCCGCGAGCACCTTGCCCGTCGCGGTAATCTTGAACCGCTTCTTGACGGAGGATTTGGTCTTGCATTTGGGCATTTGCGATCTCCTATGCTGAGCGCGGCGCCCCATAGGCGCGCGTGTCGTGGCCGGGCATGCCCATTCCAGGCCCGGACGCACAGACAAGGGGGGGCGTATAGACGCGACGGGGGCCAAACACAAGAAGGAAGGAAGATTCTTCTTTTTTGAAAAAAAGAAGCAAAAAACTTTTATCTGTTAGGCGCTTAGCCCTTTCGACATGCGGACTATCGGCAAGCTTTCGCCGTTCGACAAGGGCACCGACAGGCGCTCCAAAACCACATAGCCCCAGCGCGCATACAATGGCACGCCGGTCAGGGTGGCGCCCATCTCGAACCCGGTAAAGCCGGCAGCCGTGGCGGCCGCCTCGCACGCATGCAGAATGGCGGTACCGACCCCCTGCCTGGCGCAATCCGGCTCAATGAAAAAAGCCCTTATCTTCGCCGCATCCACCCCCGGAACCAGCCCCGCATTGTCCCGCGTCGGCACCGCGTCCGCTCCGAACAAAGTCCGCCGATAACTCCAGCCCCCACACCCCACAATGCGGCCATCCCGCACCGCCACCAGGTAGGTCCCATCCCGAATAAGCTGCCGGTCCAGCCCCAGCACAGTGCCAAGCGCCCCCTCCATCTGCGCCTGCGTGTAATCCCCGGCCTGAAGCGCGCGCACCGAGCGCTCAATTAGACCTTCCAGGAACGGGGCCTCGTCCAAAGAGGCAGGGCGTATGGTGAGATGCATGTGACGCTTCCACATCTATACGCGGTTAGCGTAGACTGCCACGATCGCGTCGTTGGCGGTGTCACGGGAGTGAAGGCCTCATGAGCGACACGCCGGAGACCAGCCGAATCCCGCAGATGGCGCCGGACAAAGCCCAGGAAATCGCCCGCGGCTTGAAGTGGCTCGCCCAAAGCTACGCCGAGGCCGGCATGGCACGCGACGCCACACGCGCCGAGCGCGACAGCCAATGGTGGATGACCCACGCAATATCGCTGGCGCAAATACCACCAACCGATCGGCCTAGGTGATCGAGGCACGAAGGCGCGGCAGACCAACGAAATCGCGCCGGTTCTCGCCAGCGAGGCGCGCAGTGTAGTCGCATCGTGACTACGCGCTTTCGCTATGCTAGGCTGGTTCGCGGACCAAAGCGCGGAGCCACCATGGAACTGTCGATACGTGATGCGAAAGCACGCTTTACGGAGGCGGCCGCCGCCGCGGCGCGCGGTGAACGTGTTGTGGTGACCAAGCACGGCCGTCCGTTTGTCGAGCTGGTGCCAGCGCGGACCGGAGCCGGCATGGATTTCGACAAGGCCGCGATCGTGCGCCGCGCGCTCGGGCTTGAGGGCGTCCGCGTGACGTTGCCCGCGGACTTTGACGATCCGGCCTTCAGCCGCCGGGCGCTTGGCCTGGAAGAGTGAGACTGCTGCTCGACACGCATATCGTCATCTGGGCCGCGCTCGATCCACGCGCCTTGACAAGCGGCGAGCGGGCAAGCCTGGAACATTCCGACACGAAGCTGGTTATGTCTGCCGTTTCGGTTTGGGAATTGCGTCTGAAGTGGCATCGTTTCCACATTTCCGGCGCCCCCAAGGGCCCGGTCGACCCCGCTTGCGTCGTTTCGTTCGCGGCGGCCATGGCGTGGGACCTGCTGCCCCTCACCCCGCTCCACGCAGCCGCAACGCTAGCCCATCCGCTCGGTCACCAGGATCCCTTCGACGAGTTATTGCTGGTGCAAGCCCAGGAGGAGGGGATGCGTCTGCTGACCCGTGATGCCAAGCTGTCTGGCCATCCGTTTGCGGTTTCCGGCGGCCAGGGGTGACTGTACATGGCGCAAGCTACCTGTTCGCTGACTTCACCACGTTCGACCTCGCGTGTGCCCCGCTACAGTTCCGCCCTAGCACAATTCGGCTCAACGGCGGAATCCAGCACCGCGTTTATCTCAACGACGACATCGACAAGCTGACGGGCGCCAATGGCGGGAACGCGCCGCGCCAGCTACGTTCGCTTGCATAACGTCCCCGGTTCGCAACACAGTTAAGTAATGGAAAGGTGGTTCAATGCTCAGCGGCGACGACGAGATAGCGATCAGACGTTTAGGAAGAAGCTGGGAGCATGCTTGGAACATCCACGACATGCCAGGGCTTTCGGCTTTGGTCGCACCCGACGTCGATTTCATCCACGCCGGCGGCGGGTGGCTCGGCGGCAGGTCCGTGTTTGAGCACTACAACGCGGAAATCCATGCGACCCAGTTCAAAGCGAGCGTTTTCCGCGTTCATGGAATGGCGATCCGGCCGCTCGCAGCTGATATCTGCGTCGTACACGTCAATTGGGGTTTGTCCGGGGACACCAACCGCGAAGGTATGATGCGTGAACCGCGCGAGGGCATTTTCACCTGGGTGGTTAGGCGCCATGACGCAGAGTGGCTCATCGAGGCGTCCCACAACACGAATATCCTGGACGTGGTCGGCCCGGAGCATAAGAAGCCCGCCACCATGATGTCGGCTGACGAATAATCAGCAAGCGTCGCCCGGGTGCAACCCCATAGGCGCTAAAATAGCCTCTTGCGCCTTGGAATCGCTTGTGATTCTAGAATCGGATGCGGCAACAGAAAGCACAGCAAGGGCGAACAGCATGCAGGGAGCAAATGCATAGCGATTTGCGCCCACCACAGTAATCCGTAGCCTGCAAAACCACGCCTCACGCGCTTCCAGCGAAGCCCGGAGGGCGGATCAGCGCCGGGTGGAATGCTCTTGGACATTCCACCAACACGTCGCCGCGGCGCTGGAGCTAGACCACAACCATCCTGGACCCAGCTGGAATATGCAGCAATCCGCTCAGCGGACTGGCGGATTCGATGTCATGACATCTTTCAATTTGGACCAAGGGATGACGATGTGGGGAGTGCATGTATAGCCGCAGCCGAGCGCATACGGGTCAAGCGGAATGCCAAGTCCCTCCGGTTGCAAAAGCCAACGCCCCGGATCCGCGGCTGCGTCTGTAATGACGCTGATGTCCATAGATATGTCACCCTCCTGCGCTTTGGCCGCCGAGACAGCCAGGTTGCTGATGCGGGCTACCCAGTCGCGGTCGGCACGGAACAAGTCGGCCGCCTTCAGCCGGCGGGGTGGATTCAATAGCATAATGGTCTCGGTATGGCCGGAGCTCATTCCATGGGCTTTTCCGGGACAAAAGCCGTAGCCGCCCCATTCCGTGCTGACCAACTTGGTGGTGGCAATGCCAATTCGGTAATAAATCGAATCATCGCAACCGTCGCCGCACGCTTCGATGCCGCATAACATGCCTGCGCCTGTGCGGACATTCAGCGAATTCCATCGGCTTGTTACCGGCGTAATGGGTTGATCAATACGCGGATACGCGACGTGCGACGCAACGAGCCGTGCATTGCCCTCGTCTCCGCGCGCCGGCGCCTGTCCGAGGTAGGCGCTCAGGTCTATCGGCGATGTTGTGTAATGATCAACCCGGCTAAACAGAAAAGGCCCGCGCCGCACCGCGGCTTGTTCGAGGTCTTCCGCACGTTCTTGATAATGGACTTTCAAGCAAATTGTGGCCGCTGCTACCGCGTGCCGATCGGATTCCTTGGATATCGGACATAGGTCAGTTATAAAATGAAGCCATTCGCGCTGGTTTTCGCGCAGAATCTTTGCACCATCCCGCGAAAGGCGGCTCGCGGCGTCTTCATAGAGCGCCGCCACCCGCGAATCCGCGCTCGAAAGCGCCGCGTCCGCGCAAATCAGCTTTTCCCTTGCCGCTGAGGCTTTAGCACAATCAAAACTTGCAGCATACGCCGAATTCAATGCAGCAACCGTAACAATTATCAGGAAGGCCGCCCGAGCGGCCTTCCCGCAAACCCTCAACGCAAAAAGCGTATGTAAATCGCACATGACACACGCATTTAACGGATATGTCGCAAACAGTCGGTTCGTCGCGCATCCTGAGCGACCTCAGGTCGTCTGTCAACAGCTGAGGTCATCCCTTGCTTCGGCGAGCCAATCGCAGCCCCCGGCTCCTTCCATATGCACGGCGATCGCTTCGAAGACGGTGATCAAAACATCCCCACCCTTCACGCACGGCAACTTGTAGTTACAGAAGTGCGCCGAGCAAATCTTCGCGCCATTGGGAACGCCACCAAACGCTCTGTCGATTTGCCGCCCAAGGCAGGTCCGATAAGCCGCGTTGTCGCGTTCTTCCGCCTTTGCGCATCTGCCGGCGATATTATCGGGATCAAGCCTCCGGTTCGCGGCACCCGCCAGGCCCTGACACCCCAACAGAAAAACGGACGCCAAAACAACATTCCGTAACATAGCAGTCTCCATCGCATGTGGATTGATCCTATACAGGAATGGTGCGCTCTTGCAATTGCCCCACGTTTCCAACTCACAGGAGCGTAGCCCGCGTGAAACGCAGGTTCTCACTCCGGCACGCAGCCGCCCCCGGCCTTGCATTTTTTTTCAATGCCGCTAGTGGTCCGATCCCAACGCTCCCTACCCGAGCGTTGGGTGAACCGGCCCACAAGAACAAAGGCTAGCAAGCTTAGCCCGGGTGAAACCCGGGTGTTCGCTCCGCCACCTAGCCGCCCTAGGTGCCGTCAGCAACCCGGCAAAATTCACCTTTATTCACCCGGCGGCCCGAGGCGCCACCTCCTCCCGTATCCGCACCCCTTCGGTACGTTCCGCAACCTCCAACTCCCACCCCTTCTGCAAATTCAGCCAAAACCCCGCACTGGTCCCGAAATAATGCGCCAGACGCAGCGCCGTCGGCGCCGTCACCGCCCGCTCTCCCGCCAGAATAGCCGTAATCCGGTTCGCCGGCACCCGCAGCGCCAGAGCCAGCGCATGCGCGGAAAGCCCCAGCGGCTCCAGAAAATCGTGGCGCAACACCTCGCCCGGATGCACCACCGGCAGAATTTCGCCGCTCGCGACATCGGAAAAATCCACCCGCCCTGCATCGAGATCCGCGCGCGTAATAACGTCCCGCACCATCATGGTTCTGCCCCCCGCACCAATGCGCCGTCAGTGGTAATCGACAATCTCAACCTCATGCGCCCCATCCGTCCGCCACACGAAAACCAGCCGCCACTGCCCATTGATCCGTATCGAATATCGCCCCGCGTAGTCCCCGCGCAGCGCCTCCAACCGGTTACCAGGCGGCAGACGCAAATCCTCCAGCTTCTCGGCGGCGTCCACCGCTGCCAACTTCCGCCGCGCCGCAACAGCCAGCTCCCGTCCCATGCCCCGTGGCAAACCTCCCGCGAACACAAGCGCCGTAGCCTTGTCGCCAAAACTAACAATCACCGCATTACGTAGCGCGTAATACGTACTATGTCAAGCCAGCCGTAGCCCGCATCGCCCTTTGCGATGCGGGACCCACGCCCCACTGCGCCCACCGCCCCGCTACACAGGCCACAGCTTGCGTCCGCCCACGCGGCTGCACCTAACCGCATAAACCGAAAGGAAAAGTCACCCGGCAAAGCCCCCCTCCAGTGCCAGCGCGCCAACATCACGCGCGCCGTGTAGCAAACGAATGATGGCAATCGCGTCGGGAAGCGGCCTGTAGGAGATCGCATAGAAACACGACCCGCAGGCCAGGCGCCAAGTGCTCGCGCGCCGCTGCGGCGAGCAGAATATGACACACCGGCTCAAAGGCGGCCTCGATCGCCGCCACAAAGCGGTCGGCCACGGCCTCCGACGCTCGTTCGGCCAAATCCGCCCAAATCTCAACAAGATCAGCTTCAGCGACCTCGGTGAGCCGGGAGTGCTAACGGGCGGCTAATAGTTTCCGCCCTCGCTTGATAATGCCGGCCGCATCAAATTCATGCACACGGCCTTCGGCCACATCTGCCAGCCCTTTGTCGATGTCCGCCTTCAGCGATTCCATCTCCTTGAGTTGCATGGCGCGCTTCATCTTCCAGTCGCGCAGCGCCTCCCGCACAACCTCGCTGCCCGATGCGTAATCCCCGTCATCAACCGCGCGCCTGACGAGAGCGGCCATGTCACGCGGCAGCGTGATGGTGAGTCGTTCGATGTCCGACATGCCGTGCTCATTCAACGCAAATCATACTTGATCATACTTATGATGATAATCAACGCCATTCTGGCCGCACGTCAACGTACAACCGTTCCTCCATAGACTAACTAAATCTGTTATTATCATTGACAGCCCGCCCCCCACCTGCTAACACCCGCCGCCATGACAACCACCCCAGACCGCATCCTCCGCGCCAAGGCGCAATCCCGTGACCCCTCGCACTTCGCCCTCACCGAGCGGCAGCGCCAGCGTCACGAACGCGTCGTTGCCATAAGCCAATATCTCATCGCCGAGGAAGGCCGCCACAACATCAATTTCCGCGGCCTCGCCAGGGCCCTGCGCATGACCCCCGCCACCCTCAGATTTCATTTCGTCGATATGGAAGCCTTGCTCGCCGAAATCATCCGCCGCCACCTCCGCCTTCTCGCCGCCGCGCTGGGCACCTACGAGCCCACCGACCCCGAGCGCCACCAAAAGCGCCGCGCCGCCTATCTGGCCTACACCCGCACCCCCCTCGGCGGCCTCACCGAGGCCCACCTCATCCTCGTCCGCGACCGCCACACGCTGCCGGACGACGAACGCACCAGCATCGACATGATGCGCCAGGGCCTGGCCGAATTGCTGGGCGGCGACATCCCCGAGGAAACCCTCCTCTTGTTAGACGCGCCCTTCCTGGACGAAGCCGCCATCGAGGCCCGCCTGGGCGCCCCCCGCCTCCAGTTAGCCAGGCCCCCGACTCAAGTGATGCAGACGCAACGACCGGAGCAACCGCAAGAGCCCAACGCCTGGACCCACCCCGGCGAGGGCGAAAAACCCGGCAACTGGATTTTTTCCGCCGGCATTCCCACCAACCCACGAGCCCGCCCCGTGGCGGCCTAAACAGACAAAAGTTTTTTGGTTCTTTTTTTCAAAAAAGAACTGCTTCCTAAAAAGGCCATTCCCCTGAACCAGATATTACCGGGCCCCCCGGAAGAAGCCGCCGACCGCACCAGGCGCCACATGCGCCAATGTGCCGAGCTGGCCGACCTCGGAAGGAAGTATTTCTTTTTTGAAAAAAAGAAACAAAAAACTTTTACATGTTGCGCAACAGATAAAAGTTTTTTGCTTCTTTTTTTCAAAAAAGAAGTCCTTCCTTTCTTACTTCCCCTGTTCCTTGAGCTGATAAATCAACGCCAGCGCCTGCTTCGGCGACAGGTTTTCCGCTTCCACGGCGTCTAGCGTTTCGCATACGGCACATCTCGCCGCGGGCGCCGGCAAGCTGGCGAACAGCGGCAGATCCGCAATGACCGGCTCGCGCCCTTTTTCCAGGGCCGCGAGCAATGCCCCGGCGCGGCGGACGACGGCGGCGGGCACGCCGGCGAGGCGCGCGACATGCACGCCCCAGCTTCGGCCGGCCGCGCCCGGGGCGACTTCGTGCAGGAACACCACGTCGCCGCGCCATTCGCGCACGCGCATCATGTGGGGGGAAAGGCGCGGCAGCGTGCCGGTGAGTTGCGCGAGTTCATGGAAGTGGGTGGCGAAGATGGTGCGGCACCGCAACTGGCTGTGCAGGGCTTCGAGCACCGACCAGGCGATGGCCAGGCCGTCGAGCGTGGCGGTGCCGCGGCCGATTTCGTCGACGATGACCAGGGAGCGGGGTCCGGCCTGGTGCAGGATGGCGGCGGTTTCGGTCATTTCGACCATGAAAGTAGAACGGCCGCGCGCCAACTCGTCCGCCGCGCCGACGCGGCTGAACAGGCGGTCAATAACGCCGATGCGCGCTACGGCGGCCGGCACCGGCAGGCCGGCCTGGGCGAGGATGGCAATCAGCGCGTTCTGGCGGAGAAAGGTGGATTTGCCGGCCATGTTGGGTCCGGTCAGCAGCAGCACGCGGCAGGCCGGGGAGAGGTCGCAGTCGTTCGGCACGAAAGCCCCGCCGCCCGCCTGCGCCATTTCGACGACGGGATGGCGGCCGGCGGTGACGCAGAAATCCTCGCCTTCGGCAACGGCGGGGCGGCACCAGGCGCCGCCTTCGGCCAGGCGCGCGCAGGATTGCAGCACGTCCAGCGCCGCCAGCGCCTCGGCGGCGGCGGCGAGGGGTTCGGCGGCTTCGAGCGCCGCATCGATGAGGGTGGCGAACACGATCCTTTCGCGGGCGGCGGCGCGCTCGGCGGCTTCGGTAATGCGGCGATCGAGGTCGGAGAGGTCGGGATGGGTGAACCGGGCGCCGTTCGCCATGCCCTGGCGAAGGGTGAGCTCGGTGAAGGCGCGCAAGGCGTCGACGGCGACGGCCGGGGCTTCCAGCACGTAACCAAGTTGCGCGTGGTGCTTGATCTTCAGGCTGGCGACACCGAAGCGCTGGCAGAAATCGAGTTGCAGGCCGGCGATGACGCGGCGGCTGTCGTCACGCAGGCGCCGGTGGGCATCGAGCTCGCCGTCGAACCCCGGGGCGATGACGCCGCCATCGTCCAGGCGCGGCGGCACGGTGTCGGCCAGCGCGCGCGCCAGCAGGGCCGCCAGCGCGGGCGCCGGATGGAGCACCGATGCCACGGACGCGAGTTGCTGCGGGAGCAAGGCGGGGAGCGCGGCCGCCGCCGCCCCGGCGGCGCTCTGGCCGAGGCGGATGCAGAGCAAGTCGCGCGGCCCGCCGCGGCCGAGCGAAATGCGGGCCAGCGCGCGGGCGATGTCGGGCGCGCCGCGCAGCGCCAGGCGCAAGGCGGCCAGCGCGTCCGGTGCCGCGAGCAGGCAGGCCCAGCCATCCTGCCGCGCGGCGATGGCGGCCGCGTCGCTGAGGGGCGCGGTGAGCCAGGCGGCCAGCAGGCGCGCGCCGGGCGCCGTCAGCGTGCGGTTGACGCTGGCGATGAGCGTGAGGTCGGTGCCCCCCTCGCGGGTGCGCAGGATTTCCAGGCTGGCGCGGGTGGCGGCGTCCATGTCCAGCTGGGTGGCGGCGCCGACCGGCACGGGGTGCGACAGGCGGGGCAGTTTGCCGGCCTGGGTGAGGCGCACATAGTCCAGCGCCAGAGCGCCGGCGGCGGCCTCGGCGTCGGAGAAGGTGCCGAATGCGTCCAGGCTGGCGGCACCGAACGCCTCGGCCAGGCGGCGGCGCGCGGCGAGCGGCCGCGCCCCGGCCATGGCCGGGGCGCGGCGGGTCGCGAACTCGCCGAGCGCGGTGGCTTCCGGCGCCAGGATTTCGGCGGGGTCGAGGCGCCCCAGCAGCGCCGCCAGGCCGCCTGGCGCGACCGGTGCGGTTTCGAACAGGCCGGTGGAAACGTCGAGCCAGGCAGCCCCCATCGCATCGCCGGTCTCAGCCAGGGCCAGCAGCAGATTGGGGCGCCCGGAGTCGAGCAGCGACTCCTCGGTGAGCGTGCCGGGGGTGATCAGGCGCACCACCTCGCGCCGCAGCGGCGCCTTGCCCTGTCGCGCGCTGGCCGCCTCCATCTGCTCGGCGACGGCGACGCGAAAGCCGCGGCGGATCAGGCGGGCCAGATAGAGGTCGGCGGTGGCGACAGGCACCCCGCACATCGGAATGGGCACGCCGCCGTGCTCGCCACGATGCGTGAGCGCGATGTCGAGCGCCCCGCTGGCCGCCTCCGCGTCGGCAAAGAACATTTCGAAGAAGTCGCCCATGCGGAAGAACAGCAGCGCGTCCGGGTGCTGCTCCTTGATGGCGAACCATTGCGCCATGGCCGGCGAGGCGCCGCTGGCGGAAAATGCACCACGCGCCACGGCTCTATGCGCGATTTCGGAACGCAAGCAATGTCAGGAAGCGGGCATGGATCGCCTGCGCACCGGTGACATCAGCCAACGATGACGCCCGGGGAACGATCAGCACAAGGAGCGTCGGCGCGCCGTCGGTGCCGATGTCCGGCTCGCTGCTGACGTGCAGCACGGCGTCCGGCGGTAGATGCGCGGTGGCAACCTCGCGGGCGATCCGGTTGATCTGCTCGGTGCTCAGCATGTCGTCAGTATAGGCGTCGGCACCGGGAGTGGCCAGGGTAGCTGGCGCTTGCGAGCAAGCGGGAGTGGCCAGGGTAGCTGGCGCTTGCGAGCAAGCGCCGGGCGGGGCACTTCATCAGTGACCGCCGCGCCGGTGCGCGGGCGTGTGAGGGGCCTGAATGCATGAACAGCGAACCGCAACCGTCCGATCCACGATTTTACGAGCGGTCGTACGCGCTCGACCGGCTGATCATGCTGTCGGACGGCGTGTTCGCCATCGCCATGACCTTGATGGCGTTCGACGTGCGGCCGCAGGGCTCAACGCCGCGCACGATCGACGCCATGCTGGACGCCATTGCGGGACCGTTTCAACTGTATTTCTGGAGCTTCATCGGCGTCGGCATATTCTGGACGACGCACCGGCGCCTGTTCGGCCGCCTGATCCGTTCCGACGCCATCGTGACCGGCCTCAACCTGCTTCTGCTGGCCCAGATTACGCTCGTGCCGGTCGCCACCCGGATCCTGGGGGAATTGAAGTCCGTTCCGGGCGTGTTATGGCTATATCTGTGCCTGTTCGGGCTGATCGGACTTACCAACGCAAGCCTGTGGCTTTATTCATGGCTGGCCGGCATCATGTCGACACCGCGCCCCGGCCCGATGGTGGTTGCCGTGGTGGCCCTCATTCTGTTAGGAGTGCCCGTGGGGATGACGGCGCTGGGCGTGTTGTCGGGGCTGCCAGGTTATCACTGGCTGCCGGCGCTGATGCCGGTCCTGCTCGGATCCATCAGCGCGCTGCGCGGAATGGCCGAACGGGCGGATGGGCGGGCGCAGGAAAGGAAGGATGTTCCTTCCTGAAGAAAAGAACCAACAGACTTTTTCCCTGCGCCTGCACAAAGGTCGGGTCGCCGTCAGACACGATAGGCAATCACTTTGGACTCCAGGAACGCCTCGATCCGGTGCCGATATTTCGGACGTAGTAAAAGTTTTTTGTTTCTTTTTTTCAAAAAAGAAATACGTCCTTCCTCTACGCCCTGTGTGCCGCACATTTAAGTTCGGACAACGACATCTTAACCCTTAAGCCTGTACATTATGGCCAGCGCCCCGCTGGAGCAAGTGATGGCCATTTCCTACGAGCTGGTTGAAACGGTCGCGGCGGCGCTCGATACGTCGGACACGATTGTCGCGGTGCTGAATGCCGAATCCGGGGCCGCGGGCGGCCTGCGCATGATTGACGCCAATGATACGTTCGACCGGACGATCGGCCGCGGATTGTCGGACCCGATGGGCCTGCCGCTTGGCGAGATTGCCGCCCCGGAGGCGGAGGCCGATGTGAGCGCCATCGCCGCCGCGGTCGGCAGCCTCAATGCCTGGCGTGGCGATCTCGTGTGCCTGGACCGCGCCGGATCGCGCGTTTGGATCGGCTGCGATTTGATTCCGGGACGCGCGGACGGGCACGCATCACAGCACTACGTGCTGGTGGGTCACGACATCACGGCGCGCCGCGCGGAAGAAAATGCCGCCAAGCTGCTTAATAATCTCTTAGCCAAGGCCTTTCAGGTGGCCGATGTGCCGTTGGCAATCATTAATGCCGACAGCCGGTTCGTCATGACCAATCAAAGCATGGACACCCAGTTGGGTTTCCTGCCGGGCCAGCTCGCCGGCAAGCTCGCGGCCGATTCGCTGACGCCGAGCTCGCGGCCGCGCTTTCTGGCCGCGCGCGCGCAACAACATGCCGATGGGTTATCGTTCCAGGCCGACACCGTCCTGCTGCTCGGCAACGGCCAATCCATGCCCGTAACCATGTCATCTTCCGTCGTGGATGGCCTGGACCGCAAGCGTTACAGCGTCATGACGACGCGCAAGCGTGACCACGCGACGCATGTAAAGGCGCGGGCCGCGGCGGCGCCGCGCGCGGACGCGGAGACCTCGCACCAGGTCGCCGGCCGGCTGCGCTTCATCGATCTGGAGGCGGTACGCGAGGCGCTCAAGGACCGCTGGGACAATATCGGTCCTCGCGTCATGGATGCCGCCGAGCATGTCATTCGCAAGCGGCTGGCGTTGGCGGACACCATGAGCCGCGACGGCGACCGGGGTTTCACCATCTGTTTTTCCACGGCGACACAGGAGGAGGCGAGTTTTCGTGCCACAGCGATCGCGCGCGAGGTCCGTCAGCACCTGATCGGTCTCGGCGAGGATGAGAATGCCATCGCCATGCAGGTCGTTGTGGCGGGCATCCCGGTCGTGCCGAACAAGCCGGCCGCCGAGCAAATTGCGCATCGGCTGGATGCCGTGGCGGCGCAGGGATTGCGCGCTGCCTGCACGCCGATCCAGCAGCCGCGCATTCTGACGGCCTATCGTACGGCGTCCGGCACGCCCTTCGCGCTGCACGTATCGCCGACGCCGCGGCCGAGGACCCCTGGCTCGGTCATCATACCCGGTTCCACAAAAGGCCAGGATCTGGCGCCAATTCACTGGGCGCTCGGCATCGATACGACCAAGCAGGTTCACAGGCTGCTCGTCGACATCAACTTCGAGCTGTTCCAGCGCCGCGAGCTGGCGGAAGCCTTCCTGGGCGCCTGCGCCGATCTCGCGATTCCGGTTCGGGAACAATTGCATTTTATTCTGTCCCCACCTCCGGTGGGCGTAACGACCTCGCTGGTGCAAGACATTATCCGGCGGTTGAAAACCTATGGCCTGGGTGTGGGATGCCATCTGGAGGAATGGGGCGCGCCGGCGTTCGACCTGCGCGCCTGCCCACTCTCCTGGGTTGTCGTGGACCTCAGCGGCTGGCAGGGCGGATCGGCCGGACCGCCGGAACGCCTGCGGCGCATGACGGGGCTGATGGGAGCCCATGGCGTGAAGACACTTGCCCGCCGGGTTGTTTCAGCGAATGCCCTGAGCGCCTTGCACGACGCCGGCGTCTATTGCGCGACGTTGCGCGACGGGGCGGATGCGCCGGTCAGCAGGCGGGCGGGGCGGCTTGATCAGCAGGCTTATATGCAGTATTGAGTCAAGGAAGGAAGGAAGTCGTTCTTTTTTGAAAAAAAGAACCAAAAAACTTTTTTCTGTTTGAATGTGTAATGGACAAAAGTTTTTTGGTTCTTTTTTTCAAAAAAGAACCACTTCCTTCCTTCAAGCGCGCCACACCCCCAATTGCGTTCTCATCGGGCCGCACGCAAGAATTTTGCTGATGGACAAGGCGCTCATCGGTTTGGCCAACCAGTAGCCCTGCGCCTCATCGCAGCCGGCCCGGCTGAGAAGATCGAATTGCCGTTCGGTCTCGATGCCTTCCGCGGTGACGCGCATATTGAGGCCGCGGCCGAGGGCGAGGATGGCCTGCACGATCGCGGCGGAGCTGCTGTCGCCCTCGAGGCCCGTAATGAAACAACGGTCGATCTTCAGTTTGGTGAACGGAAACCGGAGAAGATAGGCCAGGCTGGAATAGCCTGTGCCGAAATCGTCCATCGCGATCTTCACGCCATGGCCGGCCAGGCGGCGGAGACTTGGCAGGGTGGCGCCGCCATCCCGCAGGAGAACGCCCTCGGTTATTTCCAGTTCCAAACGGACAGCCGGCAACCCGGTTTTGGCCAGGATACGCTCCACCATGTGGGGAAACTGCTTGTGCCTGACCTGAACCGGGGAAAGGTTCACCGCAATGGTCAAATCCGGCCAGAGTTTGGCCTGGGCACAGGCGCGATTGAGGACCCAATCGCCCAACGGCATGATGAGGCTGCTTTCCTCCGCGATGGTGATGAAGGCGCTTGGCGCGATTTCGCCATGGACGGGATGCCGCCACCGTATCAAGGCCTCGACGCCGCACATGATGCCGCTCTTGATGTCGAATTGCGGCTGATACTGGAGATACAGCTCGTCCCGACCCAGCGCCAGCCGCAAATCCCGTTCCAGCGACTTGCGCGCGCGCAGGCGTACCTCCATGTCGCTTTCGAAGAAATGAAAGCGGTTTCGCCCTTCGGCTTTTGCGCGATAGAGGGCCAGGTCGCCGCAACGAAGAAGCCGCGCCGGCTCGTCGTGAGCCGCGGCCGCGCCAAACAGAACAATGCCGATGCTGACCCCGACATGAACCTCGTCGCCGCCGACATGAAAGGCCGGGGCAACCGCCGCGATCACCCGTTGCGCCAGCACCGCGGCATCGGCGGGAACGGCAACGCCATGCAGAATGATGGCGAATTCGTCGCC
>CAJCIS010000167.1 GCA_903970435.1 Acidobacteriota bacterium
ATATTGACGGGAATGCCGCGGCGCCGTGCTTCTGCAGACAACGATTGCAACTCAGCCTCATCGGCGCCGGCGCCGGCGGCGAGCGCGCAACCATCCAGCAGGTCCGGGCGGAATTTTTCGGCGCGTACGACGGCGGCGCCGGCCGCGGCGTAGGTTTCGGCCCGTCGGTCTGACGCTTCGCCCTTGCCGAGGACCAGTACTCGGGTTTGGGCGAGGTTTAAGAAGATTGGGACGTACGCCATTGCGGGAGATTGGCGCGCGGGGGGCTCTCAGAACAGGAAGGAAGGAAGTATTTCTTTTTTGAAAAAAAGAAACAAAAAACTTTTGAATTTAAGGGGAGGCTGGCGGCGGCCAGGCCGAAGGCTTTCGAAAAACTGCCGAAGCCGCCGCCCTGGACATAGCGGCCGGCCTTGGTGGTGACCGCGTCGTACCAGGGGGTGTCACGCGAATGCGTGCTGCGCACGACGCCCCCGGTCGCCGAAGGCGAAACGCGCGGTTCAACATCCGGGGCGGCATCAGTCGCGGTGGCGTTCACCCTCGCTGCAGCACGCCCGGCGTTTTTCGCCGCAACAGCAGGATTGCGGTTTCTCCCCGCACCCGCCGCAGCAGTCCTTTTCGCCGCAGCACGTCCAGTCCGTCGAGGCGACGACATCGACGCACAGAACCGGATGCACCGGATCGTCGCTCTTGATCAGCAGCGCGCACGGGATCGGCTCGCGCTCCTCCGCGCGATACGCGATCACGACCGGCAAGCACGCTCCGGGCCGCAGCGTCGCCGGAAATGGGTCGTTGACGAGCCGGAACGCGCGCAGCGGGTATTTGAACGCCGCTTCTATGACGTTGATGAAGCAGTTGCCGGTATTGCAAACCCAGATCGTGCGCTGCGCCTCGGTGCGGCACCGCACCGCGCCGAACCAGGCCGAGCCGCCGATCGTCAGCGTGCCCGACGGCGCCTCCCCGGACACATCAACATGCCGCGCGCCTGCCGGATCGTTACTGTCCACCGTGATCGTGCCGTTATGCGAACCCGCCGTGGCCGGTGCGAACCGGATCGGCAGCGAAGTGGACGCGCCGGGCGCGATGACCAGCGGATAGCTCAGCGCCGCCGGGACCAGGAACGAGGGCGAGGACGACGCGATCTTGCTCACCGACAGCGGGCACTTTCCACTGTTGTTCAGCACGATCGGCTCGTCGGCGAAGAAGCCGGCGCAGGCATTCGCGAACTTGCCGCTATCGGCGATGGCAAGGTCGAGCCGGGGCGTCACCGCGTCGCCAGATACATCGACTATGTGCGGACTGGACGGGTCGTTGCTGATGATCGAGATCTTTCCGGCTTTCGCGCCGGCGCTGATCGGCCGGAACCGGATCGTCACGTCGATCGAGCTGCCGACGCTCACCAACAATGGGAATGCGCTCACGCCGGGCGCCAGGAAATCCGCCGACGACGACGTGATCGCGGTGATCGCCAACAATCCGAAGCCACTGTTGTTAATGGTCAGCATCTCATCCACGAAGGACTCCACGCAGGCATTGCCGAAGCTGCCGCTGTTCGCGATGGCTGTGGCCACGAGCGGAAGATGGGCCAACGCGCCGAAGAAGCGCGTCGCTTTCAGGCTGCCCCAGCCGGTACAGGCGTCCCATCCCTTGATCGCGTGATAGCCGGGCGACGTGATGATCGTTGGTGGATTGGGCGGCGGCAGCGTGAAGGAGGCGGCATTGCTCGCGTTGTCGTCGATGTCGCGGAAGATGTCGAAGCCGACCGTCTCGGCCAACTCGTAGATAGTCGGATTGAGGTAGCCGACATTGGCGCCCAATCGCGCGTTCAGGATCGCGACCAGGGCGGCATATAACGGGCAGACGGCGCTGGTGCCGCCAAAGCCCACTGCACTTCCATACAGCACCAGGCCGTAGCCGTTCGCATGACCCGCGATGTCCGGCAGGCCGCGCCCGCGCGTCTTGCCGTCGTTGATGGAAGGCGGAACGTTCGCCCCGGACTGCCAGGATTGCAGCGGGAACACGAGATGGCCCAGCGAATCGGTCGCTGTGCTGATCCCGCCGCCGGTAATTCCGCGCAACGCTCCAGGCGTGGTCCAAGTCAATTCGTCGAACGACGACCCCGAGATGTTGGTAATTTTCGTACCGCCGCAGGTCGTGATCCACGGGTCCACCGAGGGATAGCACACGTGGGCGCGGCCATCCGGCTCGGGGGCGTTACCCATCGAACCGTCATCACCGGACCCGGTGAACACAGTCACCCCTTTGGCGTTGAGATGCTTGAACTTGTCGCTCAAAGTCTTGAGCTGCCCGGCGCTCCAGAACGCCTCGTCCACGCCGTAGCTAATGCTGACAACGGACGGCGCCGGTTCCGTCGCCGACGGAAACAGGACGGTGTCGATGGCGTTGAGCCAGCCATTCTCCGTAAAGTTGGAGAAATAGACTGCGATCGTCGCGCCCACGGCGACGGCGGCGACGACGCTGATGTCGAGCACGACCTCCGGGTCGGCCTGGTTGGGGTGCGCGGCGGTCCCCGGCGCGTTGTGGACCGGCGGATCAGGCAATGTCTGCGGCACCGTGGGCGCGACAACCTTGACCTTCGGCAGCGGCGGGTGCAGCGCCGCGAGGAACGTATCGACGTCGGTGGCGTTACCGCTTGCATCTACCGTGTAGCCGCCGCCGAATTCGAAGATGCCGACCGTCTGGCCTGCCATGGTCGAA
This sequence comes from Acidobacteriota bacterium, assembly GCA_903970435.1. Taxonomy (GTDB): domain Bacteria; phylum Pseudomonadota; class Alphaproteobacteria; order Acetobacterales; family Acetobacteraceae; genus CAJCIS01. Next base: position 2,716 of record CAJCIS010000167.1, read on the forward strand.
GGCGGCGTGGGAAAGCCGTAGAGCGCCGCGACTTCCGGCGGCTCCAGCCCATGCAGCACCACGCCTCCGCCGCTCAGCCGTTCCGCCATGCGCCTCCCGTCGAGCCCGAACACTGCCGCGATGATGGGCGCCAATGCGCGCGGCACGTGCAACGCGCCCTCGTGGCCGTGATAGGTTTCCCGCGGCGATTCATAGAGGCCAAGCGAAATGCCGAACGCGGCGTCGAACTGCGCGACCGTGCCGCTGACGTCCACGCGTCGGCGCGCGACATCGCTTCGGGCAATGGTCATCCCGTGCCGGCGCGCGAATTCGGCGACTTTCTCGATATCGGCCGCATCGGCGCCATAGGGTTCGTCGTGGCCGGAACGCGGCAGGTAGCGCCGCCGCCGCACCGGCGTTCGCTGCCAATGTTCCGCATCCGGCAAGTCCGGCGCACCCGGCTTTCGCCGCAGCACGAAACTGACGGCTAGAACGCGGTCGGGGGGCGCCGGCCCGATCCGCCGCACACCGCGCGCATGGGCGCGTTCGCTGTCGGGCAAAGGCACGTTCTGTTCGGAGGAAGCCACAGCCGTCTCCTCGATCTCAAGCCGGCATATTCCCTGTGCGAACGGACACTACACCGTACTAATTAGGCAATGCAATGCCGGCATCATCACTATTACGTTGAGCGCCTGGTCACGTCAAAGGGCGGAGTGCCAAATCATCCCGCGTCCGGCACGTCCTGCGACACCATCAGCCGGTAAAGTGGCGGATGAAGGATTTTATGGCGTCCCGCATGGCGCTTTGGCGGCCTTGCGCTGGATCGTTTCACTGGCGGGTATTGCGGCAGGCGGTGCGTGGCTTGTCATTGATTTAGGTCAATGGCGGAGGTCAGGTCTCCAGGGGTTGGATGTCGACCATCATTTCGTTGCTTAGGCGCTCGAGGCCGGCGCTGAGGGTTTTTGCGGTTTCCTCGCTGGGGGCGCGCAGCGTGATGGTGGCGCGGAAGAGGGGGTCGCCGCTGAACGGGGTGCTTTCGATTTGGGTGGTCAGTTCCTCGATGTTGACGCCGCGCATGGCGAGGATTTGGGTGATGTCGTGCACGATGCCGGGCCGGTCGTTGCCGACCACCTCCAACAGGAGGCGCAGGCCGGTGACCGCGCTCATTTCGGCGGCGCCGGCGTGGGTGGCGGCAATTCGGAGACCCTCGTGTTCGAGCGCCGGGAGGTCGGCGACGAGGGACTCGGGCGCTTCGACCATGACGATGCCGGCGAATTGGCCGGCGAGGCGGGCCATGCGGCTTTCGAGCCAACTGCCGCCGCGGGCGGCGATGGCCTCGGAGAGCGCGCGCACGAGGCCGGGGCGGTCGGGGCCGATGATGGTGAGGATCAGTGAAGCCATGGCGGGTCTTTCAGCAATTAGTTGTTGCGTTGCGAAGAGCAACCCGTGCTGCTTTTCTCAAAGACAAAAGTTTTTTGGTTCTTTTTTTCAAAAAAGAACTACTTCTTCTTTGCTTTTACTTTCGCCTTGGCCTTAGGTGCTCTCGCAGCCTTCGTCGCCTTCGCCTTCGCGGCTGCCGCAGCGCGGCCTTTGGGTTTTAGCTGTTTGCCTTTCTCGGCCAGCAGCGCCACCGCCTGATCGAGCGTGATGTCGTCCATCAGAACGTTTTTGGGCAGGTTGGCGACGGTCTGGCCGTGTTGGACGTAGGGGCCGAAGCGGCCCTTTCGCACTTGCACCGTTTCGCCGCCTTTGGGGTGCGGGCCGATATTGCGCTGGCTGGCCATTTTGCGGGCCAGCACGTCGACAGCGCGGTTCAGGCCGACCGAGAGGATATCATCATCCTTGTCGAGGCTGCCGAAGATGGCGCCCATTTTGACGTACGGCCCGAAGCGGCCGAGATTGGCCTCGATCGGCAGTTTCGTTTCGGGATGCATGCCGACATGGCGCGGCAGGCTGAGCAGGCCGAGCGCCTGCTCGAGGGTGATTGTTTCGCCGTCCATGCCGCGGGGCAGGCTGGTGCGCTTGGGCTTGGCTTTCTTGTCGTTGGGATCGGGCTCGCCTTGCTGGACGTAGAGGCCCCAGGGGCCGCGGCGGACGGTGATGTCCTCGTCGGTGTCGGGGGCTTTTCCCAGCGTGCGCATGCCCTCTTTTAACGTTTCGGCTTCGCCTTCACCGTTTTCCATCGCCAAACGGCGGGTGAACTGGCACTCGGGGTAATTGCTGCAGCCGAGGAAGCTGCCGTAACGGCCGAGTTTCAAGCCGAGGCGGCCTTTGTTGCAGGATGGGCATAAGCGAGGGTCGGTGCCGTCTTCCCGGGGGGGGAAAAAGTGGGGGCCGAGGTCCTCGTCCAACGCCGAGACGACGTCGGAGATTTTCAAATCCTTGGTCTGGCTGATGGCGTTGGAGAAATCCTCCCAGAAGGCGCGCATCAGGGCGCGCCAGTCGAGGCTGCCGTCGGAGACGTGGTCGAGCTTTTCCTCGAGGTCGGCGGTGAAGCCGGTGTCGACGTAACGTTCGAAGAAGTTTTTCAGGAAGGCGGTGACGAGGCGGCCGCGGTCTTCCGGAATGAAGCGGCGGTTTTCCAGGCGGACGTAGTTGCGGTCGCGCAACACGGTGAGGATCGAGGCGTAGGTGCTGGGGCGGCCGATGCCGAGCTCCTCCATGCGCTTGACCAGGCTGGCTTCGGAAAAGCGCGGTGGGGGCTGGGTGAAATGCTGCAGCGCCTGGACGTCGCCGCGCTTGAGTTTATCGCCCTCGTTCATCGGCGGCAGGACGCGGTTTTCCTCGTCCTCCTCGTCGTCGCGGCCTTCGCGGTACAGTTTCAAGAAACCGTCGAAGGCGACGATGCTGCCGGTGGCGCGCAGCTTGGTGCCGCCGTGCGCGACGTCGACCGCGACCTGGTCGAGTTCGGCGGATTGCATCTGGCTGGCGACGGCTCGTTTCCATACCAGTTCGTAGAGCCGTTGCTGGTCCGACGAGAGGAAGCGGGCGACATCCTGCGGCCGGCGGGCGACGTCGGTGGGACGGACGGCTTCGTGGGCTTCCTGCGCGTTCTTGGCCTTGCTGGTGTACTCGCGGGCGCGGTCGGGCACGTAGGCGGCGCCGAATTCCTGGCCGACATGCGCGCGGATGGAGTCGATCGCCTCGCGCGCCATCTGCACGCCGTCGGTGCGCATGTAGGTAATCAGCCCGGTCGTTTCGCCGTGCAGATCGACACCCTCATAGAGTTGCTGGGCGACGCGCATGGCGGCCTGTGCGCCCATGCCGAGTTTGCGCGAGGCTTCCTGCTGCAAGGTGCTGGTGGTGAAGGGCGCGGGCGGATTGCGCTTGACGCGCCGGCGCTCGACGGTGGCGACGCAGAATTGGCCGGCTTCGACGGTGGCGCGCGCGCGGGCGGCGAGGTCGGCGTTGTTGAGGTCGAACTGATCAAGTTTTTTGCCGTCCAGATGGGTCAGGCGCGCGGTGAACGGGGCGCCCTTCGGCGTGGTGAACAGCGATTCGACGGTCCAATATTCGCGTGGGCGGAAAATCTCGATTTCGGCCTCGCGCTCGCAAATCAGGCGGAGCGCCACCGACTGCACGCGGCCGGCGCTGCGGCTGCCGGGCAGCTTGCGCCACAGTACCGGGCTGAGCGTAAAGCCCACCAGATAGTCCAGCGCGCGGCGGGCCATGTACGCTTCGATCAGCGGCTGATCGAGGTCGCGCGGATGGGCGATGGCGTATTTCACCGCGGACTTGGTGATTTCGTTGAAGGTGATGCGCTGGACGTCCACGCCCTTCAGCGCGTTGCGCTCGCCGAGCATGGCGCGGACGTGCCAGGAAATGGCTTCGCCTTCGCGGTCCGGGTCGGTGGCGAGATACAGGCGCTTGGCGCCCTTCAGCGCCTTGGCGATGGCGCCGACCTGGCGGGCGCCGCGCTCGTCGGCCTCCCAATCCATGGCGAAATCGTCGTCGGGGCGGACGCTGCCGTCCTTGGGGGGCAGGTCGCGGACGTGGCCAAAACTGGCCAACACGACGTAACCGTCGCCTAAGTATTTGTTGATTGTCTTGGCTTTGGCAGGCGACTCTACGACGACGACGTCAGACATGCAGTACCCTAAGTGAAGCAGGCAAGAAGCAGTTCACTTCCGAAGAAAAGAACCAAAAGTACTATGTTGAGCCTGCCGGCGCTTAAGTAGGAAGACGGCTCCACCGCCATCGCTTCCTTCTTAAGTGCCGCCAGGCTCAACGTACTTCTCTTGGTTCTTTTCTTCAGAAAAGAACATTTCTTAGCGCTGCGCGACGAGACAGACGCGGTTGCCTGGGAGAATTTCGACCCGCAATGCAAGCTCCAGTTGTGACAGTGCCGCCATGACCGCGGCCGGCGCAAACTGGCTATGACGGATCATCACGTCAATGTCCGTCGGCGAAGCGCTCAGCAGGCGTAGCAATTCTGCACGCACCGGCGGCAGGCTCCGGTCCGGCACCGCAACCGCGGCCAGTGCGGGTTCGGCAAAGCCGGTGAAACGGTCCCGGAAGGGATCGTCGGGCAGGTCGGCCACGATGTCGGCGGCACTTTCGGTCATGCGGGCGCCCTGGCGAATCAGGTCGTTGGAGCCGCGGCAGCGTGGGTCCAGCGGCGAGCCGGGGATGGCGTAAACCTCGCGGCCGGCTTCCTGGGCCAGGCGGGCGGTGATCAGGCTGCCGCTGCGCAAGGCGGCCTCGACGACGACGACCCCCATCGACAGGCCGGCGATGATACGGTTGCGCCGGGGGAAGTGGCGGCTTTGCGGCGCCGTGCCCCAGGGCGCCTCGGTCACCACCGCGCCTTTTTCGGCGATGCGTGCCTGTAAGGGCGCGTGTTCGGGCGGATAGGGATGGTCCAGTCCGCCGGCGATGGCGGCCACCGTCCGGCCGGTATGCAGCGCCCCGGTGTGGGCGGCGCCGTCGATGCCGCGCGCGAGGCCCGACACCACGGTGATGCCGGCCGCGGCGAGTTCGGTGGCCAGCGCCTCGGCCATGCGCATGCCGTTGGCCGATGCGTTGCGGGCGCCGACGAGGCCCACCGATCGGGTGGAGAGAACGGCCGGGTCGCCGAGCACGGAGAGTACGGGTGGCGGGTCGGGCAGGAGGGCGAGCAGTTTGGGGTAGAGCTTATCGCCAAGGCACAGCAGCTGGCCGCCCTGCTTGCAGAGTGTCGCGCGTTCGCGGGCGGCCTTGCTTTCCGGATACACGGCGAAGTGGCTGCGGCCGGCGCTTGCCGCCAGATCGGGCAAGGCGGCGAGCGCGTCGATGGCGGTGTCGAAGCGGGCCAGGAGGCGCTTGAACGTGAGGGGGCCGACGCCCTCGGTGCGCGCGAGTCGGAGTTTTGCCAGTTGTTCGTCGCGCATGGGGAAGGGCTTAGCCGGTCGGGGGGCACGCTGCACGTAGAAGTTGTGGAGAAGAAGTAGTTCTTTTCTGAAGAAAAGAACCAAAAGACTCTTGCGCCTGCGCCTGCGTGACGGGTCGGGGCCATGGTCGAAGTGGTGGGGATTGCGTGAAACGACAAAGAACATGGTGGCTTTGAGGCTTGCGCGTCGACATTTGCCAGCGGCACGGGACGGGGTTCAAAAGCGTGGCCGGACCGGAGGCAATCCACAATGAAAACACGCATTACCGAGTTGTTCGGCATCAGGCACCCCATCATCCAGGGCGGCATGCATTATGTCGGCTACGCGGAACTGGCGTCCGCCGTTTCCAATGCCGGCGGTCTTGGGATCATTACTGGGCTGACGCAGGGTACGCCGGAGGCGCTGGCGCGCGAAATCGCGCGGTGTCACGACATGACCGACAAGCCGTTCGGCGTGAACCTGACCTTTCTGCCGGCGTTTCAGGAGCCACCGTATCCGGAATATATCGATGCCATCATTCAGGGCGGCATCAGGATCGTGGAGACGGCGGGGCGCAATCCGGAGGCGCATCTGCCGCGCATGAAGGCGGCCGGCATTCGTGTGATCCACAAATGCACCTCCGTGCGCCATTCGCTGAAGGCGGAGAAAATCGGCTGTGATGCCGTATCAGTGGATGGTTTCGAATGCGGCGGTCACCCCGGCGAGGACGACGTGCCGAACATGATCCTGCTGCCGCGCGCGGCGGAGTCGTTAAAGATTCCGTTCGTTGCGAGTGGCGGCATGGCGGACGCGCGCAGCCTGGTGGCGGCACTGGCGCTTGGTGCTGAAGGGATGAACATGGGCACGCGGTTCATGGCGACGAAGGAAGCGCCGATCCATGAGAATGTGAAACAGGCTTTGGTGGCAGCCGACGAACTGGCCACGCGCCTGATCATGCGGCCCATTCGCAATACGGAACGGGTGCTCGACAACAAGGCGGTGGATGAAATCCTGCGACTGGAGACGGAGAAAGGCAGCGGCATCGGGATTATGGATATTCGGCATCTGGTGGCCGGCGCGGAGAACCGGAAGGTGCTGCAGGAGGGGATGATGGATAATGCGGCGTGGAGCTGCGGCATGGTGTGCGGGCTGATCCACGATGTGCCTAGCGTGAAGGAATTGATCGACCGGATTATGGCGGAGGCGGAGGCGTTGATACGGGGGCGGTTGGAGGGGTTGCTGGCGGCGTGAGGGTGGAAGGCAAGGAAGTAGTTCTTTTTTGAAAAAAAGAACCAAAAAACTTTTGCTTGTTTGAGGTATGTTTAGGGCCATGCGTATGGTTTTCGGCCTGTGACGAACCGCGGCACTGAGCTGCGCGAACATGATGATGGCGTGAACGCCTGGCGCATGCTTCGCGCAACCGCCCGCGCAGATCTCGATGGCATTGCCGGCTACACGTCCTATGGCGAGTCGACGGGTAGCTTCACCACCCGCCGCGAACTGCCCCATTGCGGTGCTGTTATGATCATCAATCTTGGCGAACCCGTCTCCATGGGCCTGCCCGATGGCAGCTGGGTGAAGGTGGACACAGGTGAAGGCTTTGCCGCGGGGCTGCACATGGCTCCGGTGCTTTCCCGCTCGGCCGGCCGCCAGGCGGGCGTGCACATTCATCTCAACCTGCTCACGCTTGGCCGCGTGCTTCGCACCGACATGCGCGCCATGACGGGTCAGGTGGTCAAGCTCGACGCGATATGGGGCCCGTCCCATCGTCAACTGGGCAACAGGCTGGCGAACGCCAACAGCGATGCCTGCCGCTTCGATCTGCTCGACCAGGCCATGGCCGCACGGATGTCCGATACGCCCGCGCCGCACCTCGCCATTCGGTGGGCAGCCCGCCGCCTGCACAGCAATCCCCGCACGCCGATTGCTGCGCTGGCCACCGAAATCGGCTGGAGCCGGCAATATTTCTCTGAACGTTTCACACACGCACTTGGCTGCAGCCCGCGTGCCTTCGCCCGCATTGCCCGCTTCGAGCGCCTGATTGGCGCGCTCCACGGAACGCCTCGTCCTGATTGGGCAGGGCTTGCAGCCGCCCACGCTTATGCCGACCAGCCGCATCTGGTGCGCGACGTAGCGGCCCTTGCCGGCGTCACGCCAACGGCGCTGGCAGCCAGCTTCCTGCCCAACGGCGGCGGCATCCTGGCCTAGCGACCCGACAAAGCTTCAAGACGTCGCGCCCAAGGCCGTGCTGCAAGTGACCCTGGTCAGAATTGAGGAGCCCGTCATGCCCGTCCGTCCCGCCATCATTCCCTGCCTGCGTTACGAGAACGCGTCGGCCGCGATCGACTTCCTCGTCAGGGCATTCGGCTTCGAACGCCACGCGGTCTATGCCGATCCTGCTGACCCGTCGATCATTCATCATGCCCAGTTGGTGTGGCAAAATCAGATGATCATGCTCGGATCGCCGCGCCACGACCCCAAATACCATTGGCGCCTCGCGCGCGAGGCCGGCGGGGTCACCACGGCGCTCTACCTTGTCGTGGACGACCCCGACGCGCACCACGCCCGCGCCGCGGCGGAGGGTGCCGAGATCGTCGGGCCGCCGCACGACAATGACGGTTACCC
>CAJCIS010000168.1 GCA_903970435.1 Acidobacteriota bacterium
GAAGCGCATCAGCGCGGCGCGCAGAGGGTCGGCGCCTTGGTTGCTCACGCGCATGGCCATGACGATGTCGACGGGGCCCACGGGCTGGCCGTAATACACCTGGTCGCCGCCGCTGTCGGACGACATGACGCTGCCTTGCAACGAAATTCCGCCGTATAGGCCACGGGTTTTGGCGAACGCGATAATATCCGAGCTGAGCGCGGTGGTGGTGGCGCCCTGTACGTCCGCACCGATTGTGATGAACGCGATGGACGCATCGCCACCGATACGAAACTGGTTGTCCATGACGGCGCGCAGTGCCGCGGGGTGCATGATGAACATGACGAGCTCGGCGTCTTGCACGCCGAGTTGCGGGCCGAACATGCCGCCGCCCATGCTGTAGAAGGCGGGGCCGGACCAGGTGCCCTGGCCGCCGCGGGCCAGCAACACGCAGCCGCCGCCTTCGCCGCCGCCGAGGAAGAAGCCGACCCGGAACACTTGCGGGCAGATCATGACCGCCCGGGCCTGGGGCAATTCCTGCCGCGCCAGGCCGCTATCGGGGCTGTCCAGCACTTCGTTGAGCGCGAGCGTCGCGCGGTCGACCAATTCCTGCTGGCCTTGCGCGGTATCCGCCCAGGCCGTTGCCGGCACGACCATGGCTGTCAGGCCGCCGATCACCAGGGCCGATAGCGCGCGCTTGATAAAGAACCTCATGGGACTGCCTCCCTGCATGGCGGCAAATAGTATGGCACATTATGGCGTTAGCGTGGCAAGTTAAGAATTGACTCCATGTTCGGTCGCGCTTTGTCCGCCACAGGGTCTCGAAAAACGTCTGTTGTCAGGGCTCTAGCCAGGGTCCGGTCTCGTTGACGCAAACCACACGCCAGCCGTGTGCGAAACGTTCCAGCACGCTGAGCGATAGATTTTGGATCGCGAAGTGCAGTACGGCGTCGGGTCCCGCGCCGGTCGCGTGGGCGAGGGCGGCGCGGATGGCGCCGCCGTGGCTGACCGCGACGACATCCTGCCCGTGATGGGCGGCGGCCATTCGTTCGAGCGCGGCACCGACCCGGTCGATGACCTGCGACATGCTTTCGCCGCCCGGCGGCGTTTCGGTGGCGCCCAGGGGCCAGAAGGCATGCGCCGGCTCGGCGAGCAGTGGCGGCAAGTCGGCGTGAACCAGGCCTTGCCAGTCGCCGAGGTCCTGCTCGGTGAGATCCGGCTCGATGGTGAGCGGCGGCAGATCGTAGCCCGCGGCGGCGATGGCTTGGGCGGTGTCGCGTGTCCGGCGCAGCGGACTGACCACCCAGACGGCGGGGCTGGGCAGGCGGGAGGCGAGGGATTGATACGCTTTCGATTGGCCGGCCCGGCTGGCGAGGCAGATCGGGACGTCCATGCGGCCATAGAGGAAGGCGCGGGAATTCTCTTCCACCACGGCGTGCCGCAGCAACCAGAAGCGAGTACAGGCGGCTGCCGACGGCACGGTTCTACTCGCCGATATTCATCAGGGCGCCGTTGCGGCGGGCGGACTGGAACTGGCGCCAGAACAGCAGAACCGATGCGGCGGTCCAGGCGGCGTTCAGCGCGGCCGCCCACGCCATGTGGTCCCAGCGGATGACGCCCTGCGAAATGGCGGCGCGCAGGCCCTCGAACACGTGCGCGGCGGGAAGCGCCAGCACGATGGGCTGCAGCCAGTGCGGCATGATGGACACCGGGTAGTAGACCGCGGCGAAAGGCGCGAGGCCCGCCGCCAACGACCAGACCAGCGTTTCGGCGCCGCCGCCCTGGCTGAGAATAAGGCTGACGCAGGCCAGTGCGATCCACCACCCCATGATCATCAGGTTCAGCATGAACAGCACCAGCACCGGCCCCACGGAGAGGATGTTGAAATGATACAGGATCGCCGCCAGCACCGTGGCCGGGAGCAATCCGCACGCCATGCGAATGATCGACATGGCGACCAGCGCCGCCAGCATTTCCCAGGGCCGCAGGGGGCTGATGAAAATATGCCCCAGATTGCGGCTCCAGACCTCTTCGAGAAACGTGGCGGCAAATCCCAGATGGCTGCGCAGGGCGGTTTCCCATAACAGCACGCCGCCGAGCAATACGCCGACCGTCACGGCCACGTCGGTGCCGAGGCGCATGGCGAAAAACCGGCTGGTGAAGCCCCAGATGGTCATTTGCAGCACCGGCCAGTACGCCAGATCGACCAGGCGCGGCCAACTGCGGCGATACAGGGTGAGGTGGCGGTACATCAGGCCCCAAATTCGGCGCAGCGGTATCATGCGATTTCGGCCTGGCGGTTGCGGGCGATGTCCAGGAAAACCTCCTCCAGGTCGCCGCGGTTGTAGCGCGCCAGCAATTCGTCCGGCGAGCCGCGGTCCACGATGCGGCCCTGTTTCATCATCAGCACGTGGCTGCACATGCGTTCCACCTCGGCCATGTTGTGGCTCGCCAGCAGCACGGTGCAGCCGCTTTCGGCGCGATAGCGCTCCAGCCAGGTGCGCACCCAATCACCGGTATCGGGGTCCAGGCTGGAGGTGGGCTCATCCAGCAACAGAACCTCCGGCCGGTTGATCAGCGATTTGGCGAGGGCGACCCTGGTTTTCTGGCCGGCCGACAACTTTCCCGCCGCGCGATCGAGCAGATTGTGCAAGTCGAGCTCGTCGGCCAGGTCGCGGATGCGCCGTTCCGCTTTCGGCACATTATACAGATGCGCGTAGACGCGCAGATTTTCGACCACGGTCAACTTCTGCGGCAGCGCCACGTAGGGTGAGGAAAAATTCATCCGCGCGAGCGCCGCGAAGCGGTCCTTGGCCATGTCGTGGCCGAGCATCGTAATCCGGCCGGCGGTCGGCACCAGTAAGCCGAGCAACATGGCGATGGTGGTGGTTTTGCCGGCGCCGTTGCCGCCGAGCAGTCCCACCGTGTCGCCGGGGCGGACGGTGAAGCTGATGTCGTCCACCGCCAGCGTCTCACGGTACCGTTTGGTCAGCGCTGCGACGTGAATGGCGTCCTGCATCGGGGGGACCTAGTGAGACGAGTCGTTTTGCGGCGTCGGGCGGCTCGGGAATGGTGGGCTGAAGCCCACCCTACGGCGTGGGCCTAGGATGTTGAGAGGAAAAAGGCCAGGGCTTGCCGCTCATCCGTTGCGGTGCTGCGGCGGGCGCAGTGCCAGGATGGGGCGTTCCAGGCGGTGGAACGACAGCCAGGTCACGCCGTACAGCAGCGCGATTGTGATGATGATGGCGAGCGCCGCCGGGAGGTGCCAGGCGTCGCGGTATGTGCCGACGATTCCCACCACCGTCAGGTGGGTCAAATACATGGCGTAGGACTGGCCGCTGATGGCCCTGGCGGCGCGGGCCAGCGCGCCGTGCGGCCGCCCGCGCATTTCGGCCGCGGCCGGCATCCACAGCGCAAAGCCGATCGATGCGACATCGAACATGAATGTCTGGCGCAGGTGCGCCGGCGGCGCCAGCGTGCGGTCGAGCACACCGCCCCAGAACAGCGCAATGACGAGAAGCCCCGCTGCCAGCAGCAGGCCTGGATATCGTGTCACGAAAACCTGGCGCACATGCAGCCAGGCGACAACGACGCCGAAGGCAATCGCGTCGAGCCGGTAGAGCACCACCTTGCTGGTCACCTCGCCCCAGTCCACATTGGAGGGCAGGCTCCAGCGCAGGACGGCTGGCACCGTCAGGAACAGCAACAGCGTGACCGCCAATGCCGGGCGGCGGCCGAGCAGTGCCACGGCGGCGAACAGCACGCCGGAGAAGAACAGATAAAACCATTCCTCTACCGTAAGGGACCACGAGACGGGAAACCAGTCCCCCACCATGCGCCAGGCGAAGTTCTGGGTCAGCGTGATGTACCAAGGCAAGACGTGAAGCAGGGGCTGGTGATGGCGGGTCCAGAGTTGCGGCGACCAGAACAGCGCCAGCAGCAGCACGCAGACGAAATAGAGCGGCAATGTGCGCAGCCAGCGCCGCACCAGGAATATCAGCCACGCCCGCGCGGTGGCGCCGGTGTCGAGTATGTCGATCAGCAGCCGCCCGATGAGGAAGCCGCTGAGGACGAAGAACAGTTCGACGCCGAAGAATCCGGCCGCGGCTACCTGAATTGGCATGCTGACGCCGCACCACGCGGTGAAATAGGTACCGTAATGGCTCACCAGCACCATGAGGATGGCGAGCGCCCGCACGATATCGAGCCCCACGCTACGCCCCGAATCGGGCAAAAGTTTTTTGGTTCTTTCTTTCAAAAAAGAACTGCTTCCTTCCTTGACATGGTGAAACGGGAAGCCATGACGAATACAGGATATATCGTACCATGCGAACCCGCGTCGTGATCACCCTGAGGGACGCGGCCGAAGAGATAGTTACGATAGAACAAGGAGAACGCCTGCCCGACCCCGCCAGGCGAAAGGTTGAGGGTGTGATGCCGCGCCCCGGGCAGAACCGCTTTCGTGGCTGGGCGCCCGAACCCGCCCATCTGCGGCACTACATCCTGCGCAACGCCGTGCTGGACGGTGCGACGATGGTGCTGCTGCATGAGGGGCAACCGCTGCGTGAAACCGCGTATCTGCTGCCGGATGACGTCGTATCGAACATCAGGGCGCGACTCGCCGCAGAAGATGCCGGCGACCGATACACCATCATCGGCAGCAACGCGATCCAGCATAATTATTATCACTGGCTGATCCAGGCGGTCCCGGCGATCGATGCGGCGGTGCGGCGCAACCGGGGCCGCCCGATACGCCTCGCGCTGCGCCAGGAGACCGGATTTCAGCGCGACAGCCTGGCGCTTCTGGGTCATGCCGATATTCCCCGTCTGACCATTCTGCCCGACCGCCAATACGTGTTGCGCGGGGCCGAATATAGCGGCTTTCTCGACGGATCGGCGGTTTTCCTGACCAGCCGGAGCGCGCGGGAAACCTACGCGCGGTTGCGGGCTTCGGTGCCGGCGCGGCGTGCCCCGTTCGACCGGATCTATGTTGCGCGAACCGACGCGCCCGTGCGGCGCATGCGAAACGAGGCCGCGCTGATCGATCGACTGTCCGACCGGGGCTTTCACATCGTCGCCCCCGGCGGGCTGCCGTTTCGCGAGCAGGTCGAGCTGTTCCGGCACGCGAAACTCGTGGTCGGGCCGCATGGCGCGGGATTGAGCAATATCGTGTTCTGCGAGCCCGGGGCGTTCGTGTATGAACTCGTTCCCGCCCTGTACCAGAACTCCTGCTTTACGCTTCTGGCCGACCTCGCCGGCTTGCGCTACTGGGCGGACATGTTTGAAAGCGAAGGGGCGGGCGAGGGATTTACCGGGGATTGGGATGTGGATGTCGAGGCGGTTTTGGCGAGGATCGATGATATTGAGGGGCTCAGGGAAGAAGCAGTTCTTTTTTGAAAAAAAGAACCAAGAAACTTTGCTCTTGTTGCAAATGATGGCGGTTGCCTTTGCGTCTGACAGGTTGCAGGAATGTGCACCCGGACCAGCACCGATCGCATCGCGGCCGACAAAGTAAGTGGGAACACCAAGCTCACCAAGACGAGTAAGCTCACGAAGCTCACTGCCCCCGGCCATAAATGGGAGGTGTCGACCAGGATATTCGCGGCATTGAGCCTGGCGGGCTCCCACAGTCTTTGCAACAAGAGCAAGCACTTTGCTTACCGGCGCAGCGCGATGTCGCAGTACATATAACGCTGTAACGAAAATCCAACCACTTTCCAGTCGGAGGCGGCGATAAGTTCGTTGACCGCCTGGATGACGCCGTAGCTCACTTTTCCCAGATGGTCGTGCAGCGTATAGTCGTTGAACACCAGCAGGCCGTCGCGCTTCACTTTGGGCGCGCCGGCCGCCGCGTCGCGCCTGACTTCTTCATAGGTGTGGCCGGCGTCGATGTAGAGAATGTCGAAGAAATCGTCGGGCAAGGCGGCGATGCGTTCGTGGCTCTGCCCTTGCTCCACCCGCATGATATGGCGCGCGTACGAGAACGACTCCTCGTAGAATGCGCGGTGCGACCGGCCGCCGAAAATCACCGACGTGGCGTCGTCCCACAGCGCCGGTTTGGTGTGCAGGTCGAACAAATCGATGGCGACGAATTTGGCGGGACGCATGTGGTCGATGAGAAATCGGCTAAATCCGCCGATGCCGACGCCAACCTCGCCGATGATCAGGCCCTTTTCGGGACGCAATGCCAGCAGCATGTCGCTGCGGTCGAAGAAGGCGCGGGCATTGTCGAAATTCTCCCGTCGCAGGGCCGGATAATCCAGATGCGGTTGCCGCATGCGCTAGAGCGGCCTCAGCCTGACTGGAAAATCGTCGGGTGCCCGTCGGGCCGCTCTAGGTTGTTGTCTGCAGAGCATTTGTATCAGCCTCACGTTGGTCGTCTCCATCGGGCGATTCCAGTCAGGCTGAAAATGCTCTAATCCGCCCTACAAAAGTGAAAGTTTTTTGGTTCTTTTTTTCAAGGAAGAACTGCTTCCTTCGCCCTACTTTGCCGGCCCTTCGGTGTGATAGGCGAGGCCGCCGCCGGCGAGCACCAGCGGTGCGGAGATTACGGTAGTGTTTGTTTTGGACACCACCATCGTCACTGTCGAGTTGGGAATATTCGGGCCGCCGAGGCCGCCTAGAATGGGGGTATTGCTGCCATAGAGCAATGTCACCGTATTGCACATGAAATCCGTCACGTAGTTCGCCAGTGTGGTGAGATTATTGTTGATGTCCGGGCGCTCGACGATCCACTCGGCGCTGTTGCCGATGAACCGAGTGCCCGAGGGCGGCCCGAAGCCGATGGCCTCGTATTGATTGGTTGTCTCGTTGGTAATGAACGTACTGGCCGAAATGGCGCTGCCGACACCGACCTGTATCCCCATGTCGTCTCCCGGTGCTACCGGCAGGTTGGTTTGCACTTCGTAGGCGGGGTACCATTCATACCAGGCGTAATAGGTGCCGCTGGTGACACCGCCATCGCACGTGGCGTCGGATTCCGTGCCCGCCTGGACCACGTCGTTCGACGCGCTGTTGTAGCCGTCCATGCCGATCCAGGTGGCGGAATAGTCGGTGCCGCCGTTGCAGACGCCGAAAGCCTGCTGGGCGATGGGAACGTTGAATTCGCCCCACAGCGTGTAGAAGGAGCCGTTGCCGAATCCGGTGGCGGCGTTGGTCACCGCGTCGCCGCTCCAGTTGGTGGCGTAATAGGCGGAGCCCGGGGTTTTTGCGAAACCCGCCGGGATCATCTTCATGTGGCGCACATTGGTCCGCGTGAGCACCGGGGCGACGCGGATCCGCGCCGCCTGCACCATGTGCGCCCAGCCGGCATAGGCGCGATGATCACGAAACGGATTGGGGCGGGGCGGAAAGCCGTAGGCCCGCAAATCGGCGTCGTCCGCATGGATCGGGTCGAAGCCGGCGGGCGGCGCAGGATAGGCAAACACATCCGGCAGGTTGGTCGGCAGCAATCCCGGCGGCGCGGCCGCGGCGGCGATGGTGCAATAAACCCACAATGCGGCGGCGGCGAGGGCAAGGCTTGCGCGATTGGTTGGCATGGGGTGCGTCCCGGTCAGCAAGGCAAGAAGTAGTTCTTTTTTGAAAAAAAGAACCAAAAAACTTTTGTCTTTTTAAGGTGACGCCGTCGCCCCGCAACAGCAAAAGTTTTTTGTTTCTTTTTTTAAAAAAAAGAAATACTTTCTTCCTCCTACTGCGGCTCCAGTCCCACCTTATTGAACAGCCGACCCTGCGGCTCCGAGGAACCGGTCGCCGGCAGCCGCTGCAAGTCGTAGGGCGCGGCCGCCGCATGCGGCAGTTGCTCGCGCAGGTCCTCGGTCAGCGCGCGTGCGTCGCGCTGGTCGTGCAGCACGTGCGGCGTCAGCAGGATCAGCAACTCGGTGCGCGAACGGATATTGCTCTGGGTGCCGAAGGCCAGGCCCAGAACCGGAATGTCCTTGAGGAACGGCAGGCCGGAATTGTCCTTGCTGACATTGTCGGTAATCAGGCCGGCGAGGCCCACGGTCTGCCCATCCTGCACCACCACGCGGCTTTTCACCGCGCGGTCCGAGAAGGTCGGCGAGCCGATCCCGGAGCCGGAATTGCCGCTCACTTCGCTCGTCGGCAGCACGGCGCTCACTTCCTGCTGGATGTCGAGCGTCACCAGGCCGCCGGAATTCACCCGCGGCGTCACCAGCGTGATGACGCCGGTGGTGACGTAGGAGGTGGACGAAATCACGCCGGTGCCGGTGGAGGCGGCGGTGGTGAGCGTGCCGTTCTGCACCGGCACCTCATCGCCGACCTGCAACTGGGCGGTTTCGTTATCCAGCACCAGCAGGTCCGGTGCGGACAGCACTTTCACGGTTGTGACGTCCTGTAGCGCCTGCAGCACCAGGTCGCCGCTGGCGCCCTGGATGTTGAAGACGCCGTTCGGGGTTCCGTAACCGGGTAGGGCCGGGTTGCTGCCGGAGAATACGCCGCTGGTCACGGCGTTCGCGGCCTCGCCGATCAGGCCGCCGTTGACGGCGTGATGCTTGAAGAAGAATTGCGTGCCGTAGGACAGATTGTCGTTGAGGGTGACCTCGGCGATGATGGCGTCGATGCGGACCTGCAACGGCAAGATGTCGATCTTGTGCAGCATCGATTCGACCGTGTCCTCCTCCTCGCCGGTGGCGTAGACGAGGATGGCGTTGTTGTCCGGATTAGGAATGATACGCATCACGTTGGTGTCGCTGGCGCTGCCGCCGCTGTTCGAAATGCCGCCGAGCAGGGGGTTGGCGCCGGCCGCGCCGGCGGAGGACGTCGCCCCGTGGCCGCCGCTCGAGGTGCTGCCGAGGGTGCCGCCGGAGCTGCTGCTGCCGCCGCCGAGCGCGCCCAGGCTGGAACCGCTGCTGCTGCCGCCGCCGATGCCGCTCAGGCCGGAGGTTCCGCCGCCGCCGCTGGAGCCGCCGCTGCCCATGCTGGAAATGCTGCTGATGCCGGCGCCGGCGGTGGAGTTGCCGCCGGCCTGGCCGCTGGCATGCGCGCTCGGCTGCGCGGTGACGTTGTTCGGCGTGAACGCCTGCTGCAGCGTGTAGGCGACGTCGTTGGCGGTGCCGTTCTGCAGATAATAGACGTGCCAGGTGCGCATCGTCTGCCGCCGGCCGCGTTCCACCACGGCGAAGGCGCGCCGCGCCTCCTCGATATATTGCGGCGAATTGCCGATCACCAGCACCGCGTTGACGCGCGCCAGCGGCACCACGCGCAGCACGCTGGCCAGCGGGCCGTTCTGCTGCGCCCTGAAAGCGGTCTTCAGCGCATCCGCGAGGTCGGCGGCATCGCCCGTGGTCACCGGGAACAGCGCGTAGCTCTGTCCCGCCAGCGTATCGACATCGAAGGATGTCACCAGTTCGGCCAGCGCATCGCGCTGCGCCGGTTCGCCGCTGATGACGACGGCGTTGGCGGCGGGCACCGCAATGATGCGGGCGCCGCCCTGGGCGTAGGTTGCCAGCGCCTTGGCCATATCCTCGGCGGCGGCATAGCGTAGCGGCACCATGGTGCCGCCCGCGGTTCCGGGTGTGCCGAGCGTGCCGTTGGCTGCCGCGATCGGCAGCACGCGATATACGCCGTTCTGTTGCGTGAGCGTGGCGCCGTTCTGTGCCAACAACGATTGCAGCACCGGCAGCAATTGCGATGTCGACAGCGGGGTGACGGTGCGCAAGGTCGCGGTGCCGTGCACGGACGGATCGATGGCGTAATTCACATGCAGGTCGTTGCCGAGGATTTCCGACGCGATTTCGCGAATATCCGCATCGGCGAAATTCAGATTGACGTTGCCGCCGCCGGTGCCGGTCGAGGCGGCCGGCAGCGAGGCCATGCGGCTCGGCACGGTGCTGACGGTGACGCTCGGATGCTGTGCGAGGCCGCCCACCGGGCCGCTGACGCGCGGGGTCGCCCGGCCGGTGTCGGCGGGCAGGGGCGGGATGTCCGGGATCGCGGCGGCGGCCGCCGGCCGGTGTGGCGCGCAACCGGACAGCGCGAGCATGGGCGCCGCCATCAGGAGAGGGCCGAGCACGAGGCCGAGCGCCGC
>CAJCIS010000169.1 GCA_903970435.1 Acidobacteriota bacterium
CTCGCTCAAACAAAGAGCTGGAGCGGCCTGACGGAGGGTGCCGATTTTCCAGTCAGACTGAAGCCGCTCTAGCCATGAGAAATATGCAAGCCCAGGAAGATTACCGCCAATACTATGAAAACGAAACGTATTTCCTGAAATACGTTGGAGCGCGGTTTCAAGGGACAGGTGAGATTGAGCCTGTCGACTTTTTTTCCTGCTCGGCGTTTTTATGAGGAGGCCAATATTCCGTCGCGGCGCACGCCAACATATGTGACATGAACAAACGAAGCTGCTTATTCGTTACTCGGGCGCAAGCCGGTTGGGCTTCAGCCCACCAGCCAAGCCTCAGCCGACGCCCCTCTGGCGCAGGACCTGTTTCTTCCGGCGAAAACCTGGCGCCTCCGATGACAGGGCTGGTGTTGCCGCGTGTCAAAGCAGGATGGTTAAGGCCATGCTCGGATGACCGGGCTGGAGTCCCAGGGCCACACACTGCGCGCCATCTCCCTACCCCGACGCGTATTCATTTGCATTGCGACGTCGAACTGGGTTACCCTGGCGAAGATCGGGGGGATCAGCGATGTCGTTTCGTGCTTCAGTCATGCATCGGTTCCAGCAGGCGACAGGCCGCCGCTGGACGGTAGCCGCTTTTCTCGCGCTGGCATTGTGTCCCGTTGCGGTCATGGCGGCGGAGGCCGCCTATGACAGCGGCGGCGCCGGCGAAGCACAACGCTTGCTGGATGACGCCAAGCGGGCTGCCTATCATGGCCGTTATACTGAGGCCATCCAGGACGATAACAGATCGCTGGCGCTTCTGCCGTATTATGGCAGAGCGGTTGAAGCGCGCGCTAACCACTACATGGATATGGGCCGCTACCAGGACGCGGAGAATGATTTGAACCGCGTTATCGCCATGCATCCTGATGATATGACGCTCGCGATGATGCGGGTGAAACTGGCCCTTCGTCACGCGGACGGCACGGCGGCGCTGGCGGCGTTGAAAACCGCGCTGAAGTTGCCCCTCCTCATGGCCTGGCACGATCCCCAGGAACGCAGCACGTACGAAGCAGGCTCCGCCACCCAGTATGAAGTGAACGGCCACATGGAAGCACACGCCGAGGAATATGCAAGCATCTCGGAACAATTGCTGCATCGGGATGACGAGTCCCTTGCGCACATGGCACGGATGCTGAAAATCGAGGCGGAACACCCCGAATACATCCTGGCGGATTATTGCTATGACGCAGCCGTCGCAGGCCTGCTGGAGTCGGCCGAACTCATGTGCCAGCAATCGATCGATGATAACGCCCACGACATCGGCCAATACGACAGCATGGGATTTGTCCATCTGCGCATGAAACAATGGGACAAGGCCATTGCCGACTACAACAAGGCGTTGTCCAGCCGGCCCGGCATGACATTATCGCTGTATGGCCGCGGCATCGCCCGGCGCGCGCGCGGCGACATCGCCGGCGGCAACGCCGACATCGCCGCCGCCACCCGCGCCGAGCCCGACATCGCCAACATCATGACCCGGCTTGGCGCGCCCACCGCCTGACCGAGCCTGATCATCCCGGCGCCATCAATTTCACCTGACATTATCGCTGTACGGCCGCGGCATCGCGCGGCGCGCACGCGGCGACATTGCGGGCGCAAACGCGGAAACAGGACGTCGGTACCGGGCATCAGCCCTGCCCGCTCCCGCAATTCCTGCGGAATGGTCACCTGTCCTCTTGACGTAATTCTCACGGCCCCGTCTTTCTAACCCGCAGCTAGAACATAGGCGCGCGCCCTTCCGCCCGTAAAGCAGGTCATTCCCCCACCCCCTCATACGCCAAACCCCACCCGGTTTAATTGATGCACCTCCCATGACCATCGCCCTCACCATGGGAGACCCCGCCGGCATCGGGCCGGAAATCACCGCGGCCGCCTGGTTCGCGCTGCGCACCTCGGGGCCGGCGTTCATCGTCATCGCCGAGCCGGACCTGCTGCGGCGGCACGCGCCCGTGCGCCTCATTACGCATACCGACCCCAGCGGTTTCGCCGAGGCCCTGCCGGTGCTGCCGGTGAGGCTCGCCGCGCCCGTCACGCCGGGCACGCCCAGCCAGTCCAACGCGCGGGCCGTCATCTCCAGCATCGAGCAGGCCGTGCGGCTGACGCAGGCCGGCCGCACCAGCGCGGTCGTCACCAACCCCATCAGCAAGGCCGTGCTGCAATCCGCGGGCTTTGCCCACCCCGGCCATACCGAGTTCCTCGCCGCGCTGACGGGCGCCGCCGGGCAGGAAATCATGATGCTGGCGAGCCCGCATCTGCGGGTCGTTCCGGTCACCATCCATGTCTCCCTGCGCGCCGCACTCGATCAACTCAGCACCGAAAGGATCGTCCGGGTCGCGCGCACCACGCACGCGGCCCTGGTCGCCGATTTCGGCATCGAAACCCCGCGCCTGGCCATCGCCGGCCTCAATCCCCACGCCGGCGAGGACGGGCACATGGGCGCCGAGGAGCAAACCCTCATCGCCCCCGCCATCGCCGCCCTGCGCGCCGAGGCCATCAACGCCACCGGCCCGTGGCCGCCCGACACGATGTTTACCGAACAGGCCCGCCAGACCTACGACGCGGCGATCTGCCATTATCACGACCAAGCCTTGATTCCGCTGAAAACGCTCGACATGTGGAACGGCGTCAATGTCACGCTGGGTCTGCCGATTGTGCGCACGTCGCCGGACCATGGGACTGCGTTCGATATTGCGGGGCGGGGGATTGCTAATCCGGCTAGCCTTATTGCGGCGATAAAGTTGGCGGCAGAGATAGGGAGAAGAAGGAAGGAAGTAGTTCTTTTTTTCAAAAAAGAACTACTTCCTTCCTTCTTCACGAGACCCCAATGACCCACCCCCGCCTAGGCGTCAACATCGACCACGTCGCCACCTTGCGCAACGCGCGCGGCGGCCATCACCCCGATCCTGTCGTGGCGGCGCAGGCCGCTCTTGCCGCCGGCGCCGACGGGATTACGTTGCATTTGCGTGAGGACCGCCGCCATATTCGCGACGACGATCTCGCCCGCCTCGCGGCTGCCATTAGCGCGCCGATCAACCTCGAAATGGCCGCCACCGAGGAGATGGTGCAAATCGCCTGCGCCGCGCGGCCTCACGCAAGCTGTATCGTTCCCGAACGCCGCGCCGAAATTACCACGGAGGGCGGGCTCGACGCCGCGGGGCAGCGCGAAACGTTACGCCCTCTCATCGCGCGGCTGCGCGACGCCGGCATTCGCGTGTCGCTGTTTATCGATCCGGATGAGCATCAACTCCGCGCCGCGGCCGATCTCGGCGCCCCCGTGGTGGAGCTGCACACCGGCGCCTACGCCGAGGGCCGCGCCGGCGAATTCGAACGCCTCGCCCGCGCCGCCGCCCTCACGGGGCCGCTCGGCCTGGAATGCCACGCCGGCCACGGCCTCACCTACGCCAACGTCCAGCCCATCGCCGCCCTGCCCGAAGTGCGCGAGCTGAACATTGGCCACTATCTCATTGGCGAAGCCATCTTCCACGGCCTCCCCCACGCCGTCCGCCACATGCGCCACCTCATTGCGACTGCCCGTTAGGCTCGAAGCAACGTGCAAAGTAGCAATCCGTGCGGACAATCGCACCGGACATTCGCACCGCTCAACTCATTGCCTTTGCTACGATCGTTTGCCGGTGCAAATTTCTTGA
>CAJCIS010000170.1 GCA_903970435.1 Acidobacteriota bacterium
ATACCGCCGAGCCTTATCTCTGACTCGCATTTTTTCTTGCCCGACGCGATGAGCCTTTGATTCGCTCCTCCCTGTTTGGACGGAGGGTTCAAGGCCATGGCGTTGGCAATCAGGCGGGACAGGACACCGGCATCTTTGCGGATGTGGGCGCGTCGGAGCAGCGATGGGCGGGCAGCATCGCGCGCCCTTGCCATCGCGAATGCTTTGGAGGGCATGACGCGCGCCGAGGCGGCGCGGCTGGCAGGCATGGAGCGCCAGGCGCTGCGTGATGCCGTGGTGCGTTACAATGCGGAAGGGGTGGACGGGCTGAGCGATCGCCCTCATATGCGCAGGTCCCGCTTGACCGACGGGCAGCTTGCGGCGCTGCGGGGGCTGATATTGCGGGGCCCCGATCCCGAGCGGGACGGCATTTCGAGTTTTACGCGCGCCGACATTGCTGATCTGATCGAAGCGCGATTTGGTCATCGCTACCACGTCTCAAGCCTCAGCAAGATATTGCGTGGGCTGGGTTTTTCACGACAGAAGACGCGGCCGTCCCATCCCGAAGCCGATCCCAAGGCCCAAGCGGCCTGGCAAAAAAAAGGTGCTTCCCGCAGCTCTCGCCGCGGCGGCGCGGGCCCATCCGGACAAGCGGATAACGCTGTATTTCCAGGATGAAGCCAGGGTAGGCCAGAAAGGCCGGTGCTGCCGCCGCTGGTGGCTGCGCGGCTTTCGGCCAACTGGGCCAGTCGATCAGCGCTATACCTTCGCCTATATTTTTGCCGCAGTCGAACCAGCCACCGGTCGTGATTTCTGCCTGGTGATGCCGGCCGTCTGCGTCGCGGCCATGCAGGAATTCTTGTCCCGTTTTGCCGCCACGCTGGCCGAAGACGAGCACGCTGTGATGGTGCTGGACGGCGCCGGCTGGCACACCAGCAATGCCCTGAAGGTGCCGCCCAACGTCACGTTGCTGCGCCTGCCGCCCTACGCACCGGAACTGAACCCGGTCGAGCGCATCTGGCTCTATTTTCGAGAGCGGCACCTCTCTCACCGACTATACGCCGGCTACACCGAAATCGTCGACGCGGTCTGCATAGCCTGGCGAAAGCTCAACCCAAAACGCTTCCGCTCGCTCTGCAACTATCCATGGATCAGGCAAGTCAAGATATAGACTCGACGGTATTATACCAACCGCCCTAGACATTGACCGGTGTTGCCCAGTCTCGCGTCCCGATGGATCGGATGCGGTCTGGATCGGCGATGAGCCAGTTCCAGGCGTTTTTGCAGGCCTCGATAATATCGTCGTAGCTGTCCCAGACAGTTGAGCAGAGTTTGTTCTGCCGCAGGTAGTTCCATACATTTTCCATCGGGTTCAGTTCGGGGCTGTATGGCGGCAATGGAAGCAGTTTGATGTTTTCAGGGAGCCGCAAGTTTGGGCCATGCTGGTGCCAGCCGGCGCGGTCACATAGCATAACGGCGCACGCGCCTGGCGCCACCTGGGTGCTGATTTCGTCCAGGTGCAGGTTCATCATCTCGGTATTTGCCGCGGGTGTAATCATCGCAGCCCCGACACCGCGGCTTGGACAGATCGCGCCAAAAATATACGCGGAATCGTGACGATTGTCCCGCACCATCAGAGGCCGCGCGCCAATCGGCGCCCATACATAGGCGTGCGTGCCCTGTTGGCCGACGCGTGCTTCATCCTGAAACCAAATTTCCACCGGTGTGCCGGTGGCCGTGCCAAGTAGGGCTTCCTTCAGCAGAGAACTAAAGTTTTTTTAAAAGCCTCCTGGGCCGCCGGATCCTTCTTCGGATGCACCGGGCGCGGCTGCAGTCGAGTGAGGCCTAGCTTGCGCAGCCACTTGCCGATGGTGCGTTCCGGCACCGTGACCTCAAAGCGGCGGGCCACTTCCGCACGCAGGTCAACGCAGCGCCAACGCACAACCTTGTGGACCGCCGGGTTCGGACCCGCAACCACCAGCTCGTGCAACTCCTGCATCTGGGCCTCACTCAGCTTGGGCTGCGGGCCGGGTGCGGTGCGCGATATCAGCCCCTGCGGGCCTGCTTCGTTGTAGCGATGCACCCAGTCGCGCAGAGTTTGCCGATCCATCCCGGTCTGTTCGGCGGCGTCAGTGCGACTGTGGCCGTCCAACACCATCGCGATCGCCAATAACCGACGGCTTTGCGCCGCATCGCGGCTCTTGGCCGCCAGACCGCGCAGCTCAACCGCCGTGTGGTCCATCCGATTGACCTTCACCGCCACCGTCATTCAATCCTCCCACGCCGCGAATCGGCGGCACCAGCTCAGAGAATCGAAGTCCGATGGCTTTGGGAATCCCCCACGAGTCATGCACCGCGACGGTTGGTATAAGTGCGTCGGCACGCCGACAAAGATGCCGCTTCAAACAAAGGCTTGAGGCGCCCGTTCGACGCCGCAACTTGATTCAGTTAATGTCGATCGGGCCCTAAGACAGGCGATCGCGGATTTTGAGATACTGGATCGTTGCCTGGGCGCCGATGCGGCTGAAGGCGTGCAGTTTCAGTGGCCGTAGCGGTGATATCGGAAACGCCACCGCCCTGCCTTGCGCATGGTCGGCCAGCATTTTGCCCATCAGCGTCGCCATGGCCACGCCGCGGCCGTTATAGCCCAGTCCGGCGAGCAGGCCGGGTTCCAGTTCGTGCAGATGCGGCAGGTGATCCGGGGTTACCGCCACCATGCCGCCCCAGGCGTATTCCAATGAAAACCCCGCGGCCCGCGGAAAGATTTCGGCGATGGCGGCGCGCATACG
>CAJCIS010000171.1 GCA_903970435.1 Acidobacteriota bacterium
TGGGTTTGAGAATTTGTCGGGGGGGGTGGTGGCTATTCATAGTGGGTGGCGGCTTTGACTAAGAAGAAGGCCAGGGGCTCGGCCCCTGGACCCCGCTGGGGCCTGAGGCTCCCGACCCGCATCTGTTGGGTTCCGCGTTTAAGTAACAGGGTCTGGGGACCTGTCCCCGTCACGCGAATGCGTGCTGCGCACGACGGGGTCCAGGGGCAGAGCCCCTGGCCTTCCTTCTTATGAGGTCTGTCCTCCTCGTCATTACCGGCGGCATCGCCGCCTACAAATCCCAGGAACTCGTCCGCCTCCTCCGCACCGCCGGCCACAGCGTCACCGCCGTCCTCACCGAGGCCGCCACCCGCTTCGTCACCCCGCTCGCGCTGCAGACCCTCACCGAAGCGCCCGTCCATACCGACCTCTGGTCGCTCACCGGCGAACAGCAAATGGGTCACATCGAGCTCTCGCGCGCCGCGGACCTGCTGGTCGTCGCACCGGCCAGCGCCGATTTCCTGGCCAAAATGGCCGCCGGCCTGGCGGACGACCTCGCCAGTACCCTGATGCTGGCCACCGACAAGCCCGTGCTGGTGGCGCCGGCGATGAACGTGCGCATGTGGCAACACCCCGCCACCCAGGCGAACATGGCCACCTTGCGCGCCCGCGGCATCCGCGAGGTCGGCCCCGACACCGGCCCCATGGCGTGCCACGAATTCGGCCCCGGCCGGCTGGCCGAACCCCCGGCAATTCTGGCGGCCATCGAGGATTTCTTCCGCGAAGCCGCGGCTATCGGGCCGCTCGCCAACCGCCATGTCCTGGTCACGGCGGGACCCACGCATGAGCCGATCGATCCGGTGCGCTACATCGCCAACCGAAGCAGCGGCCGGCAGGGTTTTGCAATCGCAACGGCGCTCGCCGCGCTGGGCGCGCGTGTCACATTGGTGAGTGGGCCGGTGGAACTGCCCGATCCGCCGGGCATCGATGTTCGCCATGTCGAGACTGCCGAGGAAATGCTGACGGCGTGCCAGGCCGCGCTGCCGGCCGATGCGGCGGTATTCACCGCGGCCGTGGCCGACTGGCGGGTCGCGTTGCCGGCGCGCAACAAATTGAAAAAATCCGCCGGCGCGCCGACGCTCGCGCTGGTGCCGAACCCCGACATTCTGGCCACATTGTCCGCATCGGGCCCCCGCCGACCGCGCCTGACGGTCGGCTTCGCGGCAGAGACGGAGGATGTGTTGGCCCACGCCACCGCCAAGCTTGCGGCGAAGAACTGCGATTGGGTGGTGGCGAACGACGTGCGGCCGGCAACCGGCATCATGGGCGGCACACACAACCGGGTGGTCGTGCTGGACGCAGCCGGCCGCGAGGAATGGCCGATGCTGCCGAAGCGGGATGTGGCGATCCGCCTGGCGGCACGGATCGCCGCGGCGCTCGCCGCGGCCGGCTGACCCATGGCCGTCCGCACGCCGCGGCGCGCCGCGTCCAGCTTCGAAGACACGGTCCGCAGCCGTCTGCTTCGCCTGGCGGTATTGCTGCTTTTGCCCGGGCTGTCACTGGCCGCCATGGTTACCTGGCAAAGCCTGGATGCGGACCGCACCGCCGCTGAAACCCAGCTTCGCGACTCGGTGGAACTGCTCGCGGCCGATGTGGACGCCGACCTCGGGCAGACCGAGGCGCAATTGCGCCTGCTGGCGGCCAGCAGTGCGCTGGCGCGGGGCGATGTCGGGAGCTTCGCGGCCCTGGCAGGGGCGGTCACGAGCTTCGGCACCCGCATCGTTCTGCGCGACCCCGCGGGCCACTGGCTGGTGGATACCGGCGCGCAGGGGACAGCCGCCGCGGCGAGGACCGCGCGGGTGCCGATCCCGTGGGACATGCGCGCCACGGGGCGGCCGGTGCTCACCTGGGGACCCGGCCCGTCGGGCCATCAGGCGGTTGCCATTACCGTGCCGGTGGAAAGCGGCGGGCTGCACGTCTTCAACCTGACGGCGTTCGTGCCGCAGACGCGGTTGCAGAACGTGGTCGGCCGCCTGCAACTCCATGACGGCTGGTTCGCCACCATCTTCGACGACGGATTGCATGTCGTTGCCCGCAGCGCGGGCGCCGACCAGTCGGTCGGCCATACCGCCCCGGCGGAAATCGATGCGGCGCTGCGGCGGGGCGGATTGGCGGTCAGCAACGGTGTGTCGCAGGAAGGCATTTCCGATCTGTTTTCCGCCGCGCCGTCACCGCAATTCGGCATTCCGATCGCCGTCATGGCGCCGGTGGAAAACATCTATGCGTCGAGCCGGCTGTCCCTGCTGCTACTGGTGGGCGTGGGCAGCGTGCTGGTGTCGCTGGGGCTGCTCGGGGCGCTGGTCGTCTCGGGGAGCATATCGCGGCCGATCGAGGCGCTGGCCGCGGCGGCGCGTCAGCTTGGCGAGGCGGACGTTCCGCCGTCAATTCCCGGCGGCCTGATCGAGGCGGACGAGGTGGCGCGCGCCATGTCCGCGGCCAGCGCCACCTTGATCGAGCGGCGCGCCGCCCTGTCGGACATGAATGCGACCTTGGCCGCGCGCGTCACCGAACGCACCACGGAACTGGCGAATGCCAACCGCGCGCTGGAGGAGCAGCGCGCGCGGCTCGGCCTGGTGCTGGACCACATGCCGGTGGGCGTCATGGTCAGCGAGCCGAGTGGCCAGATGCTGTATTCCAACCGAGAGGGCAGGCGCCTGCTCGGGATCCGCGATGGCGAGGACGATTTTGCCGATCATGCACCGCCGACGGTGCGCCGCCAGGGCAGTGTCATACCGCTGTCCGATGCGCCGCCGGCACTGGCCCGGCGGGGCGTGGTGACGGAGGGCGAGGTTCTGACCCTGGAGCGATCCGACGGCGTGGTGGTGGAGCTGGAGGTCAGTGCCGGTCCGGTGGTGGACCGCGACGGCAAGGTCGCGCTGGCGGTGACCACGCTGCAGGACATATCCGCCCGGCTGGAGGCGGAGGACGCGCGCCGGCGCAGCCAGCGGCTCGAGGCGATCGGCCAACTGACCGGTGGCGTCGCGCATGAGTTCAACAACCTGCTGATGGCGATCGGCGGCTGCCTGGATCTGCTGGCGCCGCATGTGCGCGGCGAACGTGCGCACGGTTTGCTGGAGAATGCGGCCCGCGCCGCCGATCGGGGCGCCATTCTGACGCGGCAGTTACTGGCGTTTGCCCGGCGCCAGCATCTGCACACGGAGGCGGTGGACCTCAATGCGCTGGTGGTGGGACTGGCCGAGCTGCTGGGCTCCACGCTGGGCCGGGCGATCGAGGTGGTAACAGATCTCAAGCCCGATTGCTGGCCGGCGGTGGCCGACCCGACCCAGCTCGAACTGGTGCTGCTGAACCTGGCGATCAATGCGCGGGATGCGATGCCGGGGGGAGGCCGGCTGGTGATCGGCACCGGCAATGCGGTCCTGGGCGAGCCGCGCCGCGCGGAGGAACCGGCGGCGGGGGAATATGCCATGCTGCGCGTGGCCGATACCGGCACTGGCATGGCGCCGGACGTGCTCGCGCGGGCGTTCGAGCCGTTTTTCACGACCAAGCATGTGGGCGAGGGGACGGGTCTGGGCCTGCCGCATGTGTTGGGCGTGGCGCAGCAGCTGGGCGGCGGCGTGAAGGTGCAGAGCGCGCCCGACAAAGGGACCGCCGTGAGCGTGTTCCTGCCGCGTGCGTGCACGGTGCCGGCGCCGGGCCGCCGGGCGAGCTTGCGGCCGCCGCGGCCACGCGCGCTGGAGAGCGTGCGGGTGCTGCTGGTGGATGACGACGTGGAGGTGCGCGAAATCGCGCGCGCCATGCTGGAGGAAATGGGCGCGGTGGTGATCGAGGCGAAGGCCGCGCGGGACGTGCTTCTGTTGTTGCGCACCGAGCCGGACATCGACCTGGTGCTGGCCGACTACACCATGCCGCACATGACGGGGCTGGAACTGGCACAGCAGATCGGCACCATGCTGCCGGGCGTGCCGGTGGTGCTGATGACCGGCTACAGCGCGACGACTTTGGGCGACATGGGCCCGTACGTCCGCGCCGTGCTGCAAAAGCCTTTCAGGGCGGAGGCGATGGCGCAGGTGCTGACCGAGGTCATCAGTGGCGACATCGTCGCGGTGGGGCTTGCGGAGACGCGGTAATCACCATCGTGTCAGGAGGCGCCCGTGCAAGAGATCCAGCTTCGTGACGCCAAAGCGACGCTGTCTGCGGTGATTGACGGCGCCTTGGGGGGCGAGCCCTCGGTCATTACGCGCCACGGCAAGCGCGCGGCTGTGGTGCTCAGCTTCGAGGAATGGGAGCGCCTGTCGCGCGTGCCGTCGTTTGGCCGGCTGCTGATGTCCGCGCCGGTCGAGCCGGGCGATGTGCCGGGCCGCGCGGCCGGCGATGTGCGTTCGGCCGATTTATAGGGCGTGTATCTGCTCGATACGAACGTCATTTCGGCCGGCGCGCCGGCCGGGGCCGCACCATCGGCGGCGCTGATTGGGTGGATGGAACGCCACAGCCAGCATCTTTATCTGTCGGTGATGACAATTGCCGAAATCGAGGATTGTATCGCCAAGGCGCGGCGCGAGGGCGCGGCACGCAAGGCGGAACGGCTTGGCGAATGGCTGGAGACGTTGCTGCATCTCTACAGCGCGCGCATTCTGCCATTGGACTTGGCAGCCGCGCGTGTTTTGGGCCGGCGGTCCGACACCGCACGCGGCGCCGGCCAATCGCCCGGGCTGGCCGACCTCGCCATCGCGGCGACCGCGCGGGCACGCGGTTATACCGTGCTGACGCGGAATGCGCGGCACTTCGCGTGCCGCGACGTGCCAAGCCACGATCCGTTCGAGAGCCTGCCCACTCCGCGTTAGGCGCCCTGGCGTTCGGGCCGTTCTCCGGTTATCGGCGAGGGATGAGCCAAGACGTCGAAATCAGGGTCCTGGACGCGCGCCTGCACGCATGGGGACTGCCGCGCTACCACAGCGAGGGCGCCGCGGCGCTGGATCTGCATGCCTGCCTGGACGCGCCGCTCTCCATCGCGCCGGGCACGGCGCCGGCACTCGTTTCGGCGGGTTTCGCACTCCACATGGCCAATCCGCACGTGGCAGCACTCGTGCTGCCGCGGTCGGGCCTGGGCCACCGGCAGGGGCTGGTGCTGGGCAATCTCGTGGGGCTGATCGACTCGGATTATACCGGCCCGATCATGGTGAGCGCCTGGAACCGGGGGACGTCGCCGGTGGTGCTGGCGCCGGGCGACCGGTTCGCGCAGCTGATGTTCGTGCCGGTTCTGCGCCCCGTGCTGCGCCAGGTCGATGACTTTTCGGTCGCGTCGGCACGCGGGGCGGGCGGTTTTGGCTCAACTGGCTGAGGCGGTCCTGCCGCCGGCACCCGGGCGCGCGCTGCTGCGGGCGGGCGCGGTGGCGCTGCTGCTGGTGGGCGCCGGCCTGCTGCTGCGCACCACCGGAATTGGCGATTTGCGCGCAGTGCGGCCGAATCTGTCGGGCGCGGCCGCCCTCACGGCCGCGGGCGCGCTGCTAACCGCGGCGGGCCTGCCGCGCCAGTTCGTGGCGTTCGCCGGCGGCTACGTCTTCGGGGCGTGGCTGGGCGGCGGGCTGTCGCTGCTCGCGCAAATGCTGGGCTGTGTGCTGGACTACGTCGCCGCGCATGGCGTCGCCGGCGCCTGGGCGCGCCGCCGTCTCGCCAAAGGCGGCTGGCTGGTCCATGCGCACCGCCGGCTCGTGGCACGGCCGTTCAGCGTCACCCTGACGCTGCGCCTGCTGCCGGTGAGCAACAACATGCTGCTCAACCTGCTGGCCGGCGTGGCCGGCGTGCGCCCGGCGCCGTTCCTGGCCGGCACACTGATTGGCTACCTGCCGCAAACCATCATCTTCGCCCTGCTCGGCAGCGGCGTGCAGGTCGGCCGCCGTACCCAAATCGCCGCTGCCGTGCTGCTGTTCGCCGTGGCGGCAGGGTTGGGATCGGCGCTGTGGCGGAAAGGGAAAAAGGCCGGGGCTCGCCCCCTGGACAATCACGGTGAGCCTAGCGGCGCTTAAGAAGTAAGAGCGCGGCTTGATGCGCTAAGCCTTCTTCTTCTTAAGTGCCGCTAGGCTCAACATGATTGTCCAGGGGCAGAGTCCCGGCCTGCTTTTTCCTTACCGCGGCGGCGCCAGGCTCTCCTGCTGTACGGGGCCAGCGTCGGCGGGC
>CAJCIS010000172.1 GCA_903970435.1 Acidobacteriota bacterium
CCCGCCACAGGGCCTGACTTGCCTGGCGCCATGCCCAGCCCGATATAGCGCCAACCCTAACGAGTAGCCCAACCATGCCGCAAACCCACCGCACCCGCGTCCTCGTCATTGGCGCGGGCCCCGCCGGCTACACCGCCGCCATCTACGCCGCGCGCGCCAGCCTGTCGCCCCTGCTCGTCGCCGGCCTGCAACCGGGCGGCCAGCTCACCATCACCACGGATGTGGAAAACTACCCCGGCTTCGCCGACACCATCCAAGGCCCTTGGCTGATGGAGCAAATGGCCAAACAGGCCGAGCATGTCGGGACCGAAATTGTTTACGATCTCATCACCAAGGTCGATTTCTCCGAAGCCCCGTTCCGCGCCTGGGCCGATTCCGGGGACGAATACCTGGCCGACTCCGTCATCATCGCCACCGGCGCGCAAGCCCGCTGGCTCGGCCTGCCCTCGGAATCCGCCTATCAAGGGGCAGGTGTCTCCGCCTGTGCCACCTGCGACGGGTTTTTCTACCGCGGCAAAAAAGTCGCCGTCATCGGCGGTGGCAACACGGCGGTCGAGGAAGCCTTGTACCTCACCCACCACGCCAGCCACGTCACCATCATCCATCGCCGGGACACATTCCGCGCCGAGCGCATCCTGCAGGACCGGCTTTTCGCCAACCCCAAGATCAGCATCATCTGGAACCACGAAGTCGCCGAAATCCTCGGCGCCGGCGCACCCCCCGTCGTCACCGGCGCCCGCCTGCGCAACACCAAATCCGGCGCGGAGCAAATACTCGGCGTGGACGGTGTCTTCATCGCCATCGGCCATTCCCCCACCACCGCCATCTTCTCGGGCCAGGTGAACATGGATTCCGAAGGCTACATAATCACCACCCCCGGCACCACGGAGACCTCGGTGCCCGGCATCTTCGCCGCCGGCGATGTGCAGGACAAAGTGTTCCGCCAGGCAGTTACCGCCGCTGGAACGGGTTGCATGGCGGCGCTGGAAGCGGAAAAGTGGCTGACCGAAACCGCCCCTCGCCACGCGCTGGAACTGGCATGATCCGCGGCGGCCGGGCAATGGGGGAAGAGATACCGTGGATTGGGACAAGCTGCGCGTTTTCCACGCGGTGGCGGAAGCTGGCAGCTTCACGCACGCAGGCGACACGCTCAATCTGAGCCAGTCGGCCGTCAGCCGGCAGATTTCGGCGCTGGAGGAGGCATTGTCGGTGCCGCTGTTCCACCGCCACGCACGCGGCCTGATCCTGACCGAGCAGGGGGAGCAGCTGAACCGCACGGTGCGGGAAGTGTTCGCCAAGCTCGCCATGACCGAGGCGCTGCTGACGGAAAGCCGCGACAAGGCGGCCGGGCGGCTCAAGGTGACAACCACCGTGGGCTTCGGCGCGAGCTGGCTGGCGCCGCGGCTGCAAGCGTTCCTCGAAGCGCATCCCGAAGTGTCCGTCAGCCTGCTGCTCGATGACGGCGACCTGGACCTGGCCATGCGGGAGGCCGACGTCGCCATCCGCATGCATGCGCCCAAGCAGCCCGACCTGATCCAGCGGCATTTGATGGAAATCGACTGGGTGGTGTGCGCGGCGCCGTCCTACCTGGCGCGGCACGGCACGCCCGGCAGCGTGGAGGCGCTCGACGAGCACAAACTGGTGCTCTTCGGCAACCATCATCCGCCGGTGGCCGATATCGACTGGCTGGCCGAAGCGGGCCGGCGGCCAGGCGCGCCACGGCGTGCGGCGCTCGAAGTCAATAACCTGGCGGCCATGGCTTTGGCGATCAAGGCGGGCGTGGGAATCGGATCGTTGCCTAGCTGGATGGCGGGGGAGCTGGATGGGCTGACCCGGCTGCTTTTGGACGCGAAACGGCCTAAGGTGGATTGTTTCTTTGTCTATCCGGAGGAGCTTCGGCATTCCAAGCGGGTGGCGGTGTTTCGGGATTTTCTTCTGCAAAGATTACAGGAAAGGTAGAAGGAAGGCTTCTTTTTTGAAAAAAAGAAGCAAAAAACTTTTGCTATTTAAGAATGAAATCACAAGAAACCCAGTTGCCGGCTACAGCCAAGGCTTATATGACGCCGGCGGGGGCGGCGCGTATGCGGGCGGAATTGAACGCGCTGATGCGGGTGGAACGGCCCAGGATCGTGGAGATCGTGCACTGGGCGGCGGGAAATGGGGATCGTTCCGAGAACGGCGATTATCTGTATGGCAAGAAGCGGCTGCGCGAAATCGACAAGCGGGCGCGGTTTCTGAGCCAGCGGCTGGAGAACGCGGAAATCGTCGATCCGGCCGGACAAACCAATCGGTCCCAGGTGTTCTTTGGCGCCACGGTCACCTATGTGAACGATAACGATGTGGAACGCACCGTGACGATCGTCGGCGCCGACGAAGCCGACCTGCTGCGCGGCGAGGTCAGCCTCCATTCCCCAATCGCCCGCGCCCTCCTCCGCGCCCGCGTCGGCGACACCGTAACAGTGCACGGCCCCTCCGGATTGGAGCCCGTCGAAGTCGTATCGATAATGTACCCTTAAAATTGCAAAAGTCTTTTGGTTCTTTTCTTCAGAAAAGAACGGCTTCCTTACTTCCTTCGATATCCACGTTCCCGCCCCGCCCCGATCCAATGATGTTCCGGATCCCAAAACGCTCCTTGCGCGATTTCCATAGCCGCCACCGGATAACGCCGGCAATAGGTGGCGCGATCGAGGGCAAACGCGGCGCGGCCTTCGCTGAAGCCGCATGTTTCGTAATGATGCCGGCCGCTCGGCAGGTGTCCCGCGTCGATGGCGGCGGCGATGTCGGGGTATTCCGTGCGGTAGAAGGCCTCGTCGAACGCCGCGCAGAAACGGGCTTTTTCGCGCGGCGGCGGCCGGCGGTGCAGCAGGGCGGCAAGGCAGTTCGGTTGCAGGTGACGCCATAGTCCGTGCAGGGCGGCATGCGCCGCGGCGAAGCCCGTCACGGGGGCCGCGTAATGCACCGGGAATTGAAAAAACCGGTAGCGCGAATCCCATAGCGGCAGCAGATCGACACCCCGGTTCTGTGCCGGATTGAACAACCCCAGCACGGGCATGAAAATCCGTTCCGCATCCGAAAGCCACGCAGCCAGCCAGGAGAATGTGCTGATGGCCGGAACGATGTAGCGCGAGCGCCTGATCCGCTCGAAGTCCGTCGCCGCCCCGGCGCTGGCGACGAATCGCGCCGCGGGGAAGCGCGTGCGCAGCGCGTCCACGTAGGGCGAGTCCTCGAGCTGGCCCATGAAGGTCGGGCGCAGGCCGGTGAGTTCCACCAGTTCGGCGTAGAAATCGATCGGCAGCAGCACGTAGTCGGGGTGATGCCCGTCCAGAATGTCGCCTTGGCGTATGTTGCACAGCAGTTCGCCGTCCGCGGCGCCTTGGGCGTCCGGTGCTGCGGCAGTGAACACGGCGCGGTAGGCCTGGGCGGGTAAGAAGTTTTCAATCCTTTGGCCGTAGGTTCGTATATCGACTCGTTGCAATCTTCCCGTGGCGAGCGCCCGTGCCAGGCGGTCCACCTCCACGCGGGGCGCGGTCACGATTTCGGTTGCCGGAAAATCGCCGTCGATGGGGGGAAGATGCAGGCCGAACAAGGGCAGCCCGACGGCGGAAATGCGCGCCGGCCCGGCAAAGTCGGCCACCGCGCGGGCGACCATGTACTGGATCATCTGGTTGCCCAGGTTGCCCATCTGGCTGATATGTACTACCGGCCCATGGCTCATGACCGCGTTTCACCTCACCACCGGCGCGCCCGGGGTCCTGCCCCGCCAGCCTCGTAGCGCGGCCCGTATGACGGTAGCACGGCGTCCGGACAGCACAACCCCAGGTTGGGGCGCATGAAAACCGCGGTTTGCCTGATTGTCCGCAACGAAGTGCGCGACATACGGGAGTGGATGGCGCATCACGCGCTGGCCGGTTTCGACACCCAGATCATTTTCGACAATCTGAGCACGGACGGCACGGCCGAGCGCATCAAGGCGGCCCGCGCGGCGTACGACATCCGGTTTCACAACTGGGAAAACCGCTCCAAGCAGGCGCAGACGCTGGCCTATGAGGCAGCGTGCACGGCCTACAAGCTGGAATTCGACTGGATTGCGTTTCTCGATTCCGACGAATTCCTGTTCACCGCGGGCGGCGAATCCGTGCGTGAATTCCTGGCGCGTTTCGCGGGATGGAGCGCGGTTGCGGTCAATTGGGCGGTATACGGCGCCAATGGCCACGACGACATGCCCGCCGGCCTCATAACCGAGAATTTCCTCGCCCGCGCGGCGGAGGATTTTTTCCCGTCGCGGCACGTGAAGTCGATCGTGCGCCCCGCCCTGGTGAAAAGCTGCCCCAACCCGCATTATTTCGACATGGCGGGCGATATCGAGCGCCGTTATTGCGACACACACGGCAACGACATGCTGTGGATGCACGCGCCCGAAGCCCCCGGCGGCGTCCTGCGCGGCCTGAGCCTGGCGCTGCCGGACTACAGCGTGGCGCGGGTAAACCATTACTTCACCCGCAGCCGCGCCCACTGGCTGGCAAAGGTAAACCGCGGTTACCCGAGCGATGTGGCGCAGCGGACGCTCGAGGAATTTGATACGTATAACCGTAACGAAATTATGGATCCGATCGCGCTGCGCGGGGTCAACGCGCTGCGTGCGGCGGTGAGCAAGTTAGAAGAAGGGCGGGGGGCGCACGCCCCTGGCCTGCTTCCTTACTGACTAGCCGGCGACACAACCAGGCAGCCGCCATTGTGGTGCGCCAGGCGGTGGCAGGCGGCGACGGCGGCGTCGTGCGTCATGCCGGCGAGGCGGGCGCGGTAGAACACCGCGTGCCCGCTATGGCCCGCCGCGACCGCGGTTGTGGTGTGCGCCACCAGGCCGTGCGCGGCGCCGGCGGCCTGCACGGCGAGTTCGTG
>CAJCIS010000173.1 GCA_903970435.1 Acidobacteriota bacterium
TATCCGCGCTGTCGTAACCACCTGCGCCGCCGCTGATGCTGCCGTGGTTATTCAGCGTGCCGTTCGCCGCGAAAACGACACCGTAGCCGCCGCGCCCGCCATATTGGTGGGCGGCGCCACCGACGCCGCCGGAAATCACGCCCACATTGTTCACCACCGCCCCGGCGGCGAGGAGATCGACGCCGATACCGCCAATGCCGCCCTGCTGGGACCCGTAAGCGCCCGCACCGCCGCAGATGGTTCCGTCATTTGTCAGCCGGACGGCGCTCAGGCCCGAAGGCGCATACAGGGCGGTGGCACCGCTGGCGACGGGCTCGATGGAGCCGGCGCTGGTAACCGTAAGCCGGTCGGCGTAGCCGCCGCTCCCCAACGTGACCGAGGTCGAGACGGTGCCGTCGATCTGGTGGATGTGCATGGGATGTTTCCCGCTACGTTGCGTTACGTTAACAGTGGCGATGCTGATCTGTCAACGAACGCCAGGGTCACGAAACGGTGACCCGGCGCAAGAGGGAAGCAGTTCTTTTTTGAAGAAAAGAACCAAAAAACTTTTGACTGTTACGGGTACGAATAGTGATCTACGAGCGCCGTTCCGCCAACATCTGCTTAATGGCAGCAATCGCCTGCGCCGGATTAAGCCCCTTCGGACAGGTTTGCGTACAGTTCATGATCGTATGGCAGCGGTAGAGTTTGAAAGGATCTTCCAGCGCATCGAGGCGCGCGCCGGTGTTTTCGTCGCGGCTGTCGGCGATCCAGCGATAGGCCGCCAGAAGCGTTGCGGGACCAAGATATTTATCGCCGTTCCACCAGTAGCTCGGGCAGCTCGTTGTGCAACAATAACACAGGATGCATTCCCACATGCCATCCAGGGCTGCGCGTTCCCCGGGACTTTGCGGGCGCTCGGCGTCGGGCGGCGGCGGGCTGTCGGCCTGCAGCCAGGGCTGCACGCTCTGGAGCTGGGCGTAGGCGGTCGAGAGGTCGGGCACCAGGTCCTTGATCACCGGCATGTGCGGCAAGGGATAGATGGCAACCGCGCCCTTGATGTCGGCCGTCGGCTTCAGGCAAGCCAGCGTGTTGCCGCCATCGATATTCATGGCGCAACTGCCGCAAATGCCCTCGCGGCAGGAGCGGCGGAAGGTGAGCGTGGGGTCGATTTCGTTCTTGATGTAAATCAACGCATCCAGCACCATGGGGCCGACGCGGTCGAGGTCGAGCTTGTAGGTGTCCAGGCGCGGGTTTTCGTCGTCGTCGGGCGACCAGCGATAGATCTTGAAGTTCTTTATATGCTTTGCGTTTGGGGGCGCCTCAAATGTGCGGCCCCTGGTGACGCGGCTGTTTTTCGGCAGGGCGAGTTCTACCATGATTTAGGCTCCGGCGGCGCAGATATGGCCGCGGTGAAACTTGCAAAAGTTTTTTGGTTCTTTTTTTCAAAAAAGAACTGCTTCCTTCTTCCTAATAAACGCGTTTTTTGGGCGGAAAGACCTGCACTTCGTTGGTCAGAGTTTGCATGCGGACGGGGCGGTAATCGAGTTCCACGCGGCCGTCGTCGGCGACCCAGCTGAGCGTGTGCTTCATCCAGTGCACGTCGTCGCGGTCCGGGTAGTCGTCGTGCGCCTGGGCGCCGCGGCTTTCGTGGCGCGCTTCGGCGGAAACCATCGTTGCGGCAGCGTTGCGGACCAGGTTTTGCAGTTCGAGCGCCTCGACGAGATCGGAATTCCAGATCAGGCTGCGGTCGCTGACCGACATGTCGCCGAGGCCGACCCACAGCTCCTCCATCTTGCGCACGCCGGTGGCGAGCGATTCGCTGTTGCGAAAGACCGCCGCGTGGGCCTGCATGTTGCGCTGCATGGTCTCGCGCAGGGCGGCGACTTTGGTGCCGCCGCCGGCGTGGCGTGTCCAGTCGAAACGATCCAGGCTGGCTTGCCCCGCGTTCGATGCAAGTTCGGGCTGGCTGGCGCCGGATTGCACCAGTTGGGCGGCGCGATGACCGGCGGCACGGCCGAATACCACGAGATCGAGCAATGAATTGGTGCCGAGACGATTGGCGCCATGCACCGAAACGCAGGCCGCTTCGCCCACTGCCATCAGGCCCGGAACGACCGCATCGGGATCGGTGCGCGTGGGGGCGATGACCTCGCCATGATAATTGGTGGGAATGCCGCCCATATTGTAATGAACGGTCGGCAGCACCGGGATCGGCTGGCGGGTGACGTCCACGCCGGCGAAGATGCGCGCGGTCTCCGATATGCCGGGCAGCCTTTCGTGCAGGATGGCGGCGCCAAGGTGTTCCAGATGGAGAAGGATATGGTCGCGGTTGGGTCCGACGCCGCGACCTTCGTTGATTTCGATGGTCATCGAGCGGCTGACGACGTCGCGCGAGGCGAGATCCTTGGCGGTGGGGGCGTAGCGTTCCATGAAGCGCTCGCCTTCGGAGTTGGTGAGGTAGCCGCCTTCGCCGCGGGCGCCTTCGGTAATCAGGCAACCGGCGGGGAAAATGCCGGTCGGGTGGAACTGGACGAATTCCATGTCCTGCGTCGGCAGCCCGGCGCGCAGCACCATGCCGCCGCCGTCGCCGGTGCAGGTGTGCGCCGAGGTGCAGGACAGGAAGGCGCGGCCGTAGCCGCCGGTGGCCAGAATGACGAGTTGCGCGCGGAAGCGGTGGATGGTGCCGTCTTCCAGACACCAGGCGGTGACGCCGCGGCAGACGCCTTCATTGTCCATGATGAGGTCGAGGACGAAATATTCGACGAAGAATTCCACCTCGTGCTTCAGGCATTGCTGATACAGCGTGTGCAGCATGGCGTGACCGGTGCGGTCGGCGGCGGCACAGGCGCGCAAGGCGGGTTCGCGGCCGTAATCCTTCATGTGGCCGCCGAACGGGCGCTGGTAGATCTTGCCGTCCTCGGTGCGGCTGAACGGCATACCGTAATGTTCCAGCTCGTAAATGGCTGGAATAGCCTCGCGGCACATGTATTCGATGGCGTCCTGATCGCCGAGCCAGTCGGAGCCCTTGACGGTGTCGTACATGTGCCAGCGCCAGTCGTCGTCGCCGAGATTGCCGAGGGCTGCGCTGATGCCGCCCTGGGCTGCGACGGTGTGGCTGCGGGTGGGGAATACCTTGCTGATGCAGGCGGTTTTCAGGCCGGACGCACCGGTGCCCAGCGTGGCGCGCAGGCCCGATCCGCCGGCGCCGACGACGACCACGTCGTAGGTGTGGTCGATGACGGTGTAGGCGCTGGAGGCGATGTTGGTAATGGCGTTCACGGCGAGGGCGCCGTTGGTGTTCCCGGGGCCGCCACGAAGTCGGGCGACAGGTAAAGTTTCGCCACCGCAAGGGCGGCCAGCAGGCCGAGCAGCAGCGCGGCGCCCTTGACGGCCAGCACGATGGCGGTACGGCGCTGCGGGCCGTGCACGTAATCCTCGAACACCACTTGCATGCCGAGTTGGGCGTGGTGGAACGTCGCCAGGATCAAGGCCAGCAGCATGGCTGCGTTGAACGGGTGCCGAACCCAGGCGGCGACGTCGCGCTGCTCGGCGCCCAGCAGTGACAGCAGCGAAACGATAAACCACACCGACAGGGGCACCAGGGCGACCGCCGAAACCCGCTCGGCGATCCAGTGCTCGGTGCCGGCGCGCGCGGCGCCGAGTCCGCGGGCGCGGCCGAGCTGGCTACGCATGATTTTGACCTGTTCAACCATGGCGCGTCAGCCTCCCAACTTGCTGTAGGCGGTGGCCCAGACCACCACGGTTCCGAGGGCCGTGCCGCCGAGCACCGCCCAGGTCACCGGATTCAGGCTGGGCTTGGCAAAGCCGTAGCCGAGGTCCCATGCCAGGTGCCGCAAGCCGGACAAGAAATGAAAGAACAGCGAGGCGGTCCAGCCGAACAGCACCAGCAGGCCGAGCGGTGACATGAGGAAGGCCTGCACGCCGGCGAACGCGGCGGGGCCGGCGGCGGCCGCAACCAGCCACCAGACCAGCAGCAGCGTGCCCGCCGTGAGGGCAATACCCGTGGCGCGGTTGAGGATGGAGGACAGCATGGTGACCGGCCAGCGATAGATGCCGATGTGCGGCGATAGCGGGCGCCGGACCAGGCGCCCGTCGGTGGTTTTGGCCACGTGCAGCGCGTCGCGCAGGTCTGTCATGAGGCGGTTGGTATCATGGCGTCATGCGCCTCCGGAGCGCATTTTTGCAGTGCAGCACGGAATATGGGGTGCGTGTACGTCAGTGCACCAGGGCGGGTCAAACGCTCGTCGTGGGTCAGTTTGAGGCGGCGCCGGCCCACACCCAAGCCGGGCCAGCCGGCGCCGCCTTAAACTGACCCACTACCCAAACGCACACCAGGTTGCCGGGCGTTGGAAGTTGGTTGTCTGATTGCCGGGGCGTGTTCGATGGGGGTGGTTCATGCGTGGTAGCACGTGCGCACGTTAGTGTTCTGCACCGCCTATGCACCGACGCAAAGCGTGTGGGATACACGCTATCGTATGTGGCTGGACGCGGTGCAGGCGCTAGGGGCGGATCAGGTGCTGCTGGTGGATGACGGCAGCCCGGTGCTGCCGGGTTGGCGGGACCTGCATATCTTCTCGGGCGATGTCATTGGCGAGGGGTTCACCACCGGGCCGCGCGGCAAGCAGGTGCTGTTTCATTTCCGCCGCCGGCTGGGGCGCGCCGATGTGCTGGACTTTCCGGGATGGCACCGGTCATTCGTGTTCGCGGCGCTGTATGCGGAGGCGAACGGTTTCGAGCGGGTGGTCCATCTGGAGAGCGATGCGTTCCTGCTCACCGAACGCGCCCGCACGTTTGTGTCCTCGTTTTCCGATGGCTGGGTCGCGTTGTACGCACCGCGATTCGATATGCCGGAAAGCGCCATACAGGTCGCGGCCGGGGACGGGCTGCACGCGCTGGCGGCGTTCGCGCGGCGGCCTTACGGGGCGATGGTTGGCCGGCAACATGAGCACGAAATGCCGTTCACCGGGGTGGAGCGCAGCCTGGCCGGCGACCGTATCGGCGAGACCGCGGAGGATATGCCGGCCGGTCTGGACTACGCGGCGCAGTTGCCGTCGCGGCGCGAGGCGGGGTTCTATCATTGGCTCCCCGGGCATGTCCGCCGGGTGCCGGCGCAAAGCGTGACATTGCATTTCTGCGAGGGCGGCGATGGGCTTGCAGCGCTGGGCGACGGGTGGGCGAATCCGGAACCGCGTCATCACTGGATGCTGGGCGCGGAGAGCGTGCTGCATGTGCCCGGGCTGCCGGGCGACGGGCCCGCGGTGCTGCGCATGGGCGTCACCCCGCACGTGTTCGGTGATGTTCTGACACGGCAACGGCTCATCGTGGAGGTCAATGGCTTCAGGGTGCGTTCATTCGATATCATGCTGGAGTGCGTTGTCGGCTGCGATATTCCGGCGGAGTTTCTGCGGCCGGGCGATCGGAATGTTGTGCGGCTCATTCATCCGGATGCGGTGGCGCCTTCGGTCCTGGCGCACATGCTGTCGGATCATCGACGGATTTCGGTTAGTGTTGAGTGGGTTACGGTTGAGAGGTAGGAAGGAAGCAGTATTTCTTTTTTGAAAAAAAGAAACAAAAAACTTTTGCTTATGGGTGCGTGCACACGGATGGGGGCTGGGATGGTGGCGGCTTTGGTGGCGTGGCATCGGGTGGTGCGGGAGAGGGACGCGGACGCGCTGTTGGCGCTGTTGGACGAGGACGTGGTGTTCGTGTCGCCCGTGGTGCATGCGCCGCAATCGGGGCGGCCCAAGACGCTGATGTATCTTGGGGCGGCGTTGCGGCTGCTCAACAACGGGTCGTTCCGCTATGTTGGCGAGTGGGTCGGCGCGGAGAGCGCGGTTCTGGAATTCGAAACCACGTTGGACGGCATGTTGGTAAACGGCGTCGACATGATCTGGTGGAACGAGGCCGGACGGATAACGCGTTTCAAGGTGATGGTGCGGCCATTGCGCGGCATGGAGGCGCTGCGCGCCGGCATGGCGGCGCTGCTGGCGGCGCCGGTTTGAAAAGGTGGCCTGACGGTCATCTGACGCGGATTTACTGTGCTCCGGTGCTCGTCAATCCACGCCAGCTGACTCGTCAGGCCACCTTTTGAAACGGGCTCTGAGTATGCGGACGTTCGGTGCGGTTGCGGTGGGTGTTTTGCTGTTGGGTGGCTGTGCATCCGGCGCGGCGCCGTGTTTGCTGGCGGGGCAGACGCGGATGGAGGTGGTGGATTTATATTTCGGCCGCGATATTGCGGGACGCGGCACGGTGACGGAGGCGGAATGGGATGATTTCGCCGCGCGCGTTTTGACGCCGCGATTTCCGAACGGATTTACGGTTTTCGATACGCGGGGGCAGTGGTTGAACCCGGCGACGGGGGCGATCGGGCGGGAGGCGAGCCGGATGGTGCGGGTGGCGGTGCCGCTGGGGGCGGATGTTGCGGCGCGGGTGGCGGCGGTTTCGGACGCCTACAAGACGCGGTTCCGGCAAGTGGCGGTTGGCGTGGTGAGCAGCCAGGCGTGTGCGCGGTTTTAGACGTTGATGTTGCCGTGGTGCATGCTAGGAGAGGTTAAATTTGGCAACAACCTGGGGCGCGCAAAATGGCGATATTTTTGTCTCGGTGGACTCAGCAAGTTGGATCAGTCTGCCTGGCCACGTCCCTGCTGATCGCGGCTGGCCCCGCCTGCGCCGCGGGCGAGACCGTGATTTACGCGTTCAAGGCCGGCCCCGATGGGGCCGTGCCCTTTGCCAACCTGATCAACGTCGGCGGCCTGCTTTACGGTACCACCGAGGCGGGCGGGTCGACCAACTGCTTTGAAGGTTGCGGGACCGTGTTCAGCGTCACCACCGCGGGCGTGGAGACCGTGTTGTATTCGTTTACAGGTGGTAGCGATGGGGCCAACCCTTATGGCGGCCTGCTCAATGTGGGCGGTGTGTTGTATGGCACA
The DNA here is from genome assembly GCA_903970435.1 of Acidobacteriota bacterium. GTDB lineage: Bacteria > Pseudomonadota > Alphaproteobacteria > Acetobacterales > Acetobacteraceae > CAJCIS01. Next base: position 6,933 of record CAJCIS010000173.1, read on the forward strand.
ACGACGGACACGTTCTCGACCGGGTATGGAACGGTGTTCAGCTACTCGACGACCGGCGGCGCAAATACGCTTTACGTTCTCCAGGGCGAACCTGATGCGGCATATCCTTATGGAAGCCTGATTTCCGTGGGCAAGAAGCTGTACGGGACGACGGCCGGCGGCGGCGGCCAGGAAGGCTGCGGAACGGTGTACGATGTGACGCGGGCGGGCGCGGAGAAGGTGGTTTATGCCTTCGCGTGTGGCAGCGCCGGGCAAAATCCTCAGGCCGGCCTGATTGACGTAGGCGGCACATTGTATGGCACCACGAACGCGGGCGGAAACGGTTGCGGTAACGTTTTCAGCGTGTCCAAGTCCGGTGTTGAAAAATCGCTGTACGCCTTCGTGTGCAACAGCAGCGATGGCAGCGATCCCTATGCGGGTCTGATCAATGTGGGTGGCACGCTCTACGGCACCACGGCCGGCGGCGGCGCGACCAACGCGGGAACCGTGTTCAAGGTGACAACGACCGGCATCGAGACGGTGCTTTATTCCTTCAAGGGCGGCGACGATGGGGCCGTGCCCTTTGCCGGTTTGGTCAGCCATGACGGCAAACTGTACGGAACAACCTATCGCGGTGGCGCGAGCAACAAGGGAACCGTTTTCAAGGTGACGACGGCCGGAAAAGAAACGGTGCTGCATGCCTTTGCGGGCGGCAGCGATGGGGCCGAACCGGACGCGGCGCTGACCGCGATTGGCGGCACGCTTTATGGCACCACCTTGTCGGGTGGCGTGAATAGCGCGGGAACGGTTTTTAGTATTACGCCATAAGCCCCATTGGATTTGCTTACGTGCTTCAAGGCTCCGCACGCCGGTTTGGCAGGACGGTGCAATGCGAAGGGCATTGCACCCTACGGCTTGCTAACTAGCAAAAGTTTTTTGTTTCTTTTTTTCAAAAAAGAAATACTTCCTTCCTTTACCCCGCCGCCGCCCGAACCTGCGCTGCCGCTTTGCCGTGCAACTCGGCGAGATGGTCGAAGCGGCGCGTATAGCTTCCCAGCCCCATCGTAAGACTACGCAACTCGATAATCATGCCGAACAGATCGGACTGCGGCACCAGCGCCTGCACATCGTCCCACCCGGGGCGGCCGGGGTGTTCGTCGTAGCCGAGGATTTGGCCGCGGCGGGCGGTGAGCAGGCGTTGGGTGGCGGCGCTGTAGGGGCTGGGGACGGTGACGGTGACGTGGTCGACCGGCTCGAGCAGGACGGGTTCGGCCTTTGGGAAGGCTTCGGCCATGGCCTGGCGGGTGGCGCTCTTGAAGGCCATTTCGGAGCTGTCGACGTCGTGATAGCTGCCGTCGGTGAGCGTCACCTCGATGTCCACCACTTGGTGGCCGAAGGCGCCTTTTTTGGCGGCCTCCTCGGCGCCGGCGGCCACGGCGGGGATGTAGTTGCGTGGCACGGCGCCGCCGACGATGCGGTCGACGAAACGAAATCCGGTGCCGCGGGGCAACGGCGCGATGTGGAGCTTGACGTCGGCGAACTGGCCGTGGCCGCCGGTTTGGCGTTTCAGCCGTCCGTGCTGGGTGATCGGCTGGCGGATCGATTCGCGGTAGGCGATGGCGGGGGGATGCGACGTGACGGGCACACCGAAGCCGGTGGAGAGCCGCTCGAGCGCCGCGCGCAATTGCAGTTCGCCAGGGCCGGCCAGCAACGTCTCGCCGGTGTCGGCATCGTGCACCACCGAGAGGGCTGGAGATTCTTCGAGCAATTTTTGCAAGGCGCCGGAGAGGCGGACGTCGTCGCGGCGCTCGCGCGCGGCGATGGCGAGGGCGTGCACCGGCGGCGGCGGCGTGGGGATGGCGAGGTTCGGCGGCGGCGTGTCGCCGAGCAGGCTGCCGGTGGTGGCGGCCTCGAGCCGGCCGAGGGCGACGATGTCGCCGGTCTGTGCTTCGGTCACGCGGGCTGCTTCGCCGGCCGGGTTTTGCCAGACGCCGCCGACGCGGGCGCCGTTCAGGATCGTGCCGTCCTTCAGCGGGCCGCGCCAGATGCGGGCCCAGGAGAGTTTGCCGCCCTGGCCTGCGTGCAGCGTGTGGAAAACCTGGGCGAGCGGCGCGCCCTCGGCGGCAATGCCGCGCTGCGCGGCGGTTTGCCCGGCCGATGGCGTGTCGTGGCGCAGTGCTTTCCACAGGCGGAAAATCCCCCAGCCACGATCGGCGGCGCCGAACAGGACGCCGGCGACCAGGTGGTCCGCCTGTTCCTGGCGCAAGCGGGCGTAGATTTCCGCCGAACTGACGCTTTGGTCCTCGATCAGTTTTTCGAGCAGCGCGTCATCGTGGTCGGCGAGGATTTCCACCAGGTCGGCGCGCGCTTCGGCTTCCGGGGCGGCGAGGTCGGGCGGTGGCGCGCCGGTGGATGCTTCGGTGCCGTAATGGTAGGCTCGCTCGCTGATGACATCGATGAAGCCGGTGACCTGGTCGCCGGTGCGGATGGGCAGTTCGCGCTGCACCAGCGGGCAGGGGGCGTGCGGCTGCAGGGCGCCGATGATTTCCCGCATCGGCTCGGCCATGGTGTCGATGCGGTTGATGAACACCAGGAACGGCAGCCCCAGATCGCCGATCGCGTGGAGCAGCGGGGCCGCGGCGAGGGCGCGGGCTGGCGATGGATCGATGACGAGGAGGGCGAGGTCGGCCACCGACAATGCGTGCGCGGCGGCGTGGGCGCATTCGACGGAGCCGGGGCAATCGATCAGCGCCCAGGGTTCGTCCATGAAACGGGTGTGGGCCATGCGCGGCTCGTGGCCGCCGCGTGGGGCGGCGCGGGCGAGCGGCGTGCCGGCGGCGGCCAGCATGGCCTCGAACAGGGTGGTTTTGCCGGTGCCGAAGGGGCCCACGATGGCGACAGTGCGTGGGCCCGAGGGGGTGTGGACCATAGTTTTGGGCCTCCCGATTATTTTTGTGGGAGGAACAATAGGGAGTAAGTGAAGGGCAAGGAAGCAGTTCTTTTTTGAAAAAAAGAACCAAAAAACTTTTACGCATTTACGCGCATGTTCCTGGCGCGGCAGCCGAAGGAAAAAAGTTTTTTGTTTCTTTTTTTCAAAAAAGAAATACTTCCTTCCTTCAGAAGTGCTGCGACTCCTGCCAGGTCAACGCAGGAAACTTCTTCCTCGCAGCCGAATGACCCCCCGCAAATTATCCACGTCGGAAACCGGCTTGCCTTTGCGCAAAATGTCAATATGGCCGCCGCGGGCGAGTTCGACAGCCGCGGCGCGCACCTGTTTCATCCGCGGTTGCCAGTCGGCGTCAAGCGCGCGGGCCACTTCGGAGGGACAGATCGATTTGTCCGGGCCACGCGCGGCGGTAAGGCGCAGGATCAGGGTTTTGGCGTCATCCATGCGCGTGGCATGGCCGGATTGCGCCGCAGCGGCAAGCACGTGGAAAAAGCTACAGCCGCCGATACGTGATCTGCGAGCCGTCCTTGCCGATCGCGTCGAGCGCGGCCCAGAGTTCTCTGGTGTCGTAGAAATCGTCGATCGGGGCGGCGCCGGCGAGGGCGACGCGGGTCGCGGGAATGCGGGCGCCATCGGCCAGGGCGACGGTGCAGGGACCGCTTGTCAGCAGTGTTTCCGCCAGCAATGCACCGGTTTGCGGATTGAAAAGTTTGGTGCGCGCATCGGCAAGCGCGACCGCCCAGTGGGTGAGCGGCATTGTGTCCGGCGGCACAAGCTGATCGGCGAGATTGGTGGCGCGGATCTTCACGCCACTGCCGGTGCGCGCGGCATGCACGTCGAACGACGTGCCATTATCGTTGGTATGGGTTTCGAGCGCGGCGAAGCTGCCGTCGCGCCATTGCTCGACGCCTTGGTGGTGGTAGCGATAAAACGTGATGGGTCCGAAATGGACGCGGAAGTCGGCCTCGATGCGGACGGTCAGCACAGAGTCGCGGCGGCTGAAGGTCAGCGTGTGGGTGCCGATTTCGCTGCCGTTGCGGCAAACACGGAAGGCGAGCGCGCCGCTGGCGGGGATGCCGTTTGTTGCGGCCGCGTGGGCCGGTCGCACGCAGGCAAGTGCGGCGCCGGCGGCCAGGAATTGGCGCCGCTGAATCATGGCGCGCTGTGCTCCGGCAGCGTCGTCACCCTGGTTTGCGTTGTTCCATGCCGCCGATACGGCCGGCACGGCGCAAACGGATGCGCTGGGTAGCGTTACGGAAGCATTAAAATGGATGCCGGGCGCGCATCCGGCGCACTCAGGTGCGGAAGGGGCGCGCCCGCGGCGGCCTGGGTGGTACGCAGCCAGGCGAAAGCCGCCACAGCGGCAATCAGTGTTGCGCGCCGCTTCATGCTGACCTGGCGGGCGGCGGGCCCCGCTGCTTGCCCTGTTGCTTGCCCTGGTGCTTGCCTTGGGGTGGCCAAAGCCTCGAATGCAGTACCTGCCTGCATGACCGAGACGTGCCCACAAAACGCGCCCATCACAGCCTCCCGCATGTTGCAAACGCCCTACGCGGCGGGTGTGCAGACTGGATGCGGCGTGAACCAAAAAATTGAATGCGAAGGTTCGTTTGGCCCGGCCGCGCCGGTGTCAAACAGTCATCACAGACCCGCCCCAGCTTTCCACCAGGGCCGCCAGCGTCTCGCCCGCGTCCGGTGTCAGCAGCAGGTCGGGGCGCAGCGCGGTGAGGGCGTCGCGGCCGCCGCCTGGCTCGTAGGGACACACAAGATCGACGGCGCCGAACGAGGCCGCCAGCGCCAGGGCCGAATCGTCCGGTGCCTCCAGCCCCAGCACCAGGCGGTCACAATAGACGCGCAATGTGTCGAGGTCGGCGGGCGGCGGGCCGCCGGTGATCAGGCCGGTGCGCAGGCCGGCACGGCGCCAATGCGCGACCTGTGCCGCGGCGGCCGCCGGCGACATGATCTTGCGGCGCTCCTGGCCTTGCGGAGTGAAGATGGCCAGCAATTCCGCCGCGGTCGCCACCGGCATGCCGGTCTGGCTGGCGCACACGGAGACCGCCAGCGCGGCAATGCGAACCGCATCGACAAGACTTGCGCCGACGGCGAGGCCTGCGGCGATGGCGGACACGGCGGTGTCGCCGGCGCCGGTGAAGTTGAACGGTTCACCGGCGGCGGGGGGCACGAACTGCGCCTCGTCGGCGGTGACAACGCAAAAACCCTCGGCACGGCGGTTGACCGCAATGGCGCCGAAACCGTGCGCCGTGCGCAACCAGCTGGCGGCGGCGGCGATATGGGACTCGGTGCCGGTGATCATGCCCGTGGCCGCGGCCAGCGCCCGCACCGTCAGCACAGCAACATCCGCGCCGGCGAAGCGGTCGAGATCGGTGCCGCGGGTATCGACGATCACCGGGCGGCCTGCATCGCGCGCGGACGCAATCAGGCGGGTGGGGATTTTGCCCGCGAGCACGCCCTTGCCGTAGTCGGAAAGCACCGTGACGCTGGTGGCGGCCAAAGCGTCGGCGGCAATGCGCAGCATGCGCTCGGCGAGGCGGGTTTCGATCGGCGAGGTGACCTCCTGGTCGGCGCGCAGCAATTGCTGCCCCTCGGCGACAAAGCGGCTTTTCACCGTGGTGCAGCGGCTGCCTTCCACCAGCAGCCAGGGCTCTACATTGGGCTGGCCGCCGATCAGGCCGGTGAGATCCGAGCCGGCCTGGTCGTCACCGACCACGGATACCAGGGCGGCGGCTGCACCCAGGGCGGTCAGATTGCGCACCACGTTCCCGGCGCCGCCGGGCAACGCCAGCTCGCGCTCCACCGACAGCACAGGCACCGGCGCTTCGGGACTGAGCCGCGTTGCGGTGCCGAACACATAGCGGTCCAGCATCGTGTCGCCGACCACGAGGACGCTGGCGCGCGCCAATCGCTGGATCGCGCCGGTCAGATCGGGCCCAGGCGACGGGGCGGACTTCATGTTTCGTGCGTAAACCGAAAGGGGTTGTACATCAACGGGGAACGGTGAAAGGAAGGAAGTTTTTCTTTTTGAAAAAAGCAACAAAAACTCTTTTCAGTTGGTTTCGCGTCAGCAAACGCAGCATCCCGCTTAATTCAATAAGGGGTGCCCGCGGTTCGCTCGTGCTGCAGCGCACGGGCGTACCAGGCGAGCTCTTGCAAAAAGCGATCCGCGCTCTTGTCGAGCCAGGCGGCCTGGGGGCTGCCGGCCGCGTCGAGCACCTGGGCGATCCTGGGGATGGGCAACAGGCTTGGAATGCTGGGCATGCCGAGCTCGGCCAGCACCATGCGGAGCTGCATGGCCGCCCGCACGCCGCCGAATTGGCCCGCCGAGTAGCAGACGATGGCGGAGGGGCGCCAGAAATACTCCTCCAGGAAATGGTCAAGCAGGTTCTTCAGGGCGGGGGGAATGCCGTTATTGTATTCGGCGCTGACGATAACGAAGCCGTCGACCTCGCGGTACAGCGTGGCAAGCTGCTCGAGCGGCGCCGGCGCCTGGCCCTTGGGATGCTCCTTGTACATCCGGTCCAGCAGCGGAAGTCGCAATTCCATCGGGTCCACCAGCACCGGCGTATGCCCGTGCGCCCGCAGCGCGGCCTCGATGTAACGGCCGGCGCGCGCCGCCATCCGGTCGCTCCGGACGGACCCGAGGAGAACGGCGAACTTGAGCGGCGGCGACGCGGGCATGCTGATCACCCGCAGCAGCGCCCAGTCCCGGCGCGTTTGTCAACCGGGAGCTGCGCGCCGCGGCAGGTGCGAAAGGGCGGTTCCGCTATCGCCGATGGTCGTCCCTGCGCGGTGGCGCCGGATGCGACGGCGCCGAATGCGGTGGCGCGGGACGGGGTGCCGACCGCGCCGCGGGCGCCGGGTGGGGCGCCGGGCGCGGGGGCGCCACCGGACGCGGCGCGGGGTGGAACACCGGCGCCGGGCGCGGCGCCGCATGCGCTTCGGGCGCGCGCGGCGCCGCCGGGCGGGGAGGTGCTGTGTGGACAGGAGCCCGCGGTTCGAGTGCCCGCGGCGGCGCGGCTGGACGCGGTTCGGGCGCGCGTGGCGGCGTCAGGTGTCGTTCCTCGGGAGCGGCCGGTCTTGATGCTGGTGTGGCGGGGCGCGGCGCGAACCCTGGCCGGGCCGCCGGCGTGCCGGCAGGCCGTTCCGGGGGCAATCCGGCGGGGCGTGCGGTTTCGCCCGGCGCCGGGCGGCGTGGCGCCTGGGCGCCGGGGCTTGGCACAGCCGGGGCGCCGCGGCTTGGCACAGCCGGGGGCCGGGAGCGTGCCTCGTCGGCAGGGCGCAAAGGGGGCAGGCCGGGTCGTGCGCCCGCCGGCGGCATCCCGAAGCGCGGACCAGGCGCGCCCGCAAAGCCGGGGCGGCCGCCGGCACCCCCCGCGGGCCGCAAGGCGGGGTGGGCCAGCGACGCACCGGGGCGGAATGCCGGACCCGGCGCCACCGCACCCGCCGGACGCGCCGGCAGGGCGACATGGAAACGGTTGGCCTCGCCCCTGGTGAGGCCCGGTGTCTGCGCCGTCGGCGTCACCGGCAGGCGGCCCACGACGGGCGTGGCGCGGGCGAGTGCCGCCGCGGGTAGCGGCCGGGCCACGCCCCGCAGTGCCTCGCCGCGCGTCATGGCGCCGGCGGGGATGACCGTCGCGGCACGGGCATTGGCAAAATTGTCCACCCGCACGTTGCGGATGTTGTTGATGGTGATGTTGCGTACATCCACCACGCTGACGCGGTTGACGTTCCGCAGGTAGCCCTCCGACACGTGGTACCAGGGCCGATATGGCTCGCGAAACCCGAGCGGCACCCAGCCGA
>CAJCIS010000174.1 GCA_903970435.1 Acidobacteriota bacterium
CGCCTCCGGCCAATCCGCGAAATTGCCGCTGAGCTTGGCCTTAGCGAGGCAGCGATCGAACCCTATGGCCACTTCAAGGCCAAAATCATCGATGGCAACGTGGATCGAAGCGGGAGCGCGGGGCGCCTGATCCTGGTTACCGCCATCAACCCGACGCCTGCGGGCGAAGGCAAGACGACGACCTCAGTGGGGCTGGCCGACGCGCTCAACCGGATCGGCCGACAAACGGTGCTGGTCCTGCGCGAGCCATCGCTCGGTCCCTGTTTCGGGACCAAGGGCGGTGCAACCGGCGGCGGCTATGCGCAAGTGGTGCCGATGGAGGATATCAACCTCCACTTCACCGGTGATTTCCATGCGATCGGGGCCGCCAACAACCTGCTCTCCGCGCTGATCGACAACCACATCTACTGGGGCAACACGCTGCACCTGGATCCGCGCCGCATCGCCTGGCGCCGCGCGATGGACATGAACGATCGCGCGCTGCGGACCATTGTCACCAGCCTGGCTGGCAGCACGCCCGGTGGCAATGGGAACCTGCGCGAGGATCATTTCGACATCACCGTCGCGTCCGAAGTGATGGCGGTGTTCTGCCTTGCGCGCGACTTGGCGGACCTGCAGGCGCGCCTGGGCCGGATCATCGTCGCGACCAGCCGTGACGGGGTGGCAATCACGGCGCGGGATCTGAAGGCGGATGGCGCCATGGCCGCCCTTCTCCGCGACGCTTTGATGCCGAATCTGGTGCAGAGCCTGGAGGGCACACCGGCCCTGGTGCATGGCGGCCCGTTCGCCAACATCGCGCACGGTTGCAACAGTGTCATGGCCACCACGCTGGGCCTGCGCCTGGCCGACGTGGTGGTGACCGAAGCGGGCTTTGGCGCCGATCTCGGTGGGGAGAAATTCTGCGACATCAAATGCCCTTCGGCCGGTATTTCGCCCGATGTCAGCGTCGTGGTTGCCACCATCCGCGCGCTCAAGATGCACGGCGGCGTCGCCAAGGCGGCGCTGGGCGCGGAGGACGTCGCGGCGGTGACGCGCGGGGTCGTCAACCTGATCCGCCATGTCGAGAACATGCGCGGCTTCGGCCTTCCGGTGGTGGTGGCGCTCAACCATTTCACCGGCGACACGGACGCTGAATTCCACGCCGTCCACGACGCACTTTCCAAGCTGGGAACGGAGGTCATTGCCTGCCGGCATTGGGCCGAAGGCGGCGCCGGCGCGGCCGATCTGGCGCGCGCGGTGCTGGCGAAATTCGAGCAGCCGGCCTCATTCCGGCCGCTATACGAACCCGCGATGCCCCTGGCCGACAAGATCCGCACGGTCGCGCGGCGGATCTATCGTGCCGCGGACGTTACATTCGAACGCGCCGCGTTGAAGAAGCTGTCATCCTACGAAGCGGCGGGATTTGGGTCGCTGCCGGTCTGCATGGCCAAGACGCAATACAGTTTCTCCGCCGATCCCACCTTGCTCGGCGCGCCCGAGGGATTTTCGCTGCCGGTGCGCGATGTGCGCCTGTCGGCGGGGGCGGGATTTGTCGTCGTGCTCTGCGGCGACATCATGACGATGCCGGGACTGCCGCGGGTTCCTGCTTCTAACAGTATTTCGTTGAGCGGCGATGGGGAGGTGTTGGGTTTGTTTTAGGAGGAGAAAAAAGTGCTTCTTTTTTGAAAAAAGTAGCAAAAAAACTTTTGTCTCTTAGCGCCGGCCGCCGCCGCCGCCGTGGAACCCACCGGCGGCAACACCGCCACCGCTACCGCCGTGGAAGCCGCCCCAGCCGCCTTGATAGGCGTGGCCGTAGAGAAACCATGGCCGTAATAACCATGGCCGTAATAGGCGCCAAACCCGCCGGCCCAGCCGCCAAGCCAGTACGGATAGCCGTAGCCGAAACCATCGTAAAACCCGTCATACCCATAAGCACCATACGGGTAGCCGGCATAGGCGTACGACCCCGCGGGGCCGCCGGCATAATCGGGCAACGGATAGACGCACTGTTTGCCTGTGGTTCCTTTTCCCGCAGGGCCGGCGACGGACGTGCCATTCGGTGTCGCACCGTTGGCAGCGTTCTGCCCCCAGCCGGGCGTGGGTCCGCACGGGCCGGAGACGTATCGATAGGGGGGCGCCACACATCCGCCAAGCGCCAACGGCATCAGCAAACCGGTCGCCACCGCCGCGAAGCGGGCTATTGGGCCAAAACTCATCTTGCTTGTCCTGCAACCATCCATTGCAGGCATAGATGGTGCATTTCCGAGGGAATACATATCGGCCACCGGCAAAGTGAAGCCGTTCCGAACAGAAGAAGGCGTCCCGTTTTAAGGGAAAACCCGCATTCCGCTGCGCTCCATGGCGCGCTACGGCCTGAGCGGAGGCGCCCGCCGGAAATCCCGGCGGGCGCCTGGCCCTAGTTGCTGCTGCTGCGGTTGCCCGTCAGTTGCAAGAGCATCATGAACAGGTTGATGAAGTTCAGATACAGGTTTAGCGCGTCGTATACGCTGCGCTTGGCGGCCGCGTCCGGACCGTCGGCGTGGGCGAAGTTCACGTAGCTGACTTTGATGCGCTGGGTGTCCCATGCCGTCAGGCCGGTGAACACCACCACGCCGATGATGCTGATGGCGAATTGCAGCCCGGCGGCGTGCAGGAAGACAACATTCACAAGGCTGGCGATGATGATGCCGAACAGGCCCATGATCAGGAAGCTGCCCATGCGGCTGAGGTCGGTGCGGGTGGTGTAGCCCCAGATCGACATCGCGGCGAACGTGCCGGCGGTGATCATGAAGGTGCTGGCGATGCTGCTCTGTGCGTAGACCAGGAAGATGTTGGCGAGGCTCGCGCCCATCACCGCGCAGAACGCCCAGTAGAGCGCCTGTGCCGTGCTGCGCGACAGCCGGTTCACGCCAAAGCTCAGCACCATTACGAAGCCGATCGGCGCGATCATGCACAGCGTGGCAAGGCCGGTTGGCCGCAACACCATCTGGCCGAACGCGGTGGGCACCTGGTGGTAGAAGGAATCGCGCAGGCTGGTGTTGGCCACCGCGTAGGCGACGATGCCGGTGAGCAGCAGGCCGGACGCCATCCAGTTATAGACGCGCAGCATGTAGGCGCGGAGGCCTTGGTCGAGCACGGCGGCCTGTGCCGCGCCACCCGCGAAGGGCGGAGAAGCCCGGAAGTCAGGACTGTAAGCCATGTGAGGATTTCCCTGTGTTGGGCGGAACTAACGCAGTGCATCTTGGCAGGTGCAGCGGAACCTTCAAGCCGGTTGTCAGGTGCCAGCTTTTAGTTGTCAGAAAGATAATGCGGCGGGGGTGGCTTGAAGGCGGCACCGGCCCTCACCCCCCCGGCCACTCAACGACAGAATACTTCCAGTGGGTGGCCGGGAGGGGGTGCGGGCCGGCGCCGCCTTCAAACCACCCCAACCGGCATAGCTTGACCGCCCCGCGACAAGCGCGGAGGTTTTTGTCATGCGACTCTTCGTAGCCTTGGATCTGCCCTATGAGGTGCGGCAGCGGCTTGCGGGGCTTGCCGTCGGCCTGCAAGGCGCGCGCTGGGTGCCGCCGGAGAATTATCACGTCACGCTGCGCTTCATCGGCGAAACCCCCGGCCACCGCGCCGAGGAGATCGACCTGGCCCTGGCGGCGCTGCGCGGCCGGGCTTTTTCCCTGGTCATGTCCGGCGTCGGCACGTTCGAAAAATCGGGCCGTGTTACGACACTCTGGGCCGGCGTGGAGCGCAATCCGGCGCTGGACCACCTGCAGGGTAAGATCGAAACCGCCTTGCAGCGCGCCGGCTTTCCCACCGAGCGCCGGCGATTTGCGCCGCACGTCACGCTTGCACGTCTCGACAACGCGCCGTTTGACAAGCTGACCGGATGGGTGCAGGCGCACAACCTGTTCAGGTCCGCGCCGGTGCAGATGGCCCATTTTACTTTGTTTAGCTCACGCTTGGGCAAGGAGCAGTCGGTTTACACCCCGGAAGTCGAATATCCGCTTGCCTGAATGTCGGTCCGACAGGAGGTCCCGCATCCGCTACGCTCCATGACGGGCCACAGAGCAAGAGTCTTTTGGTTCTTTATTCAGAAAAGAACTACTTTCTGAATCCTTTGCTTTTTCCGCCTTACTCATGAGTGACGATATTGCGGCCCTGCTGCAAGAAGTTCGGGCGTGCAGGGTGTGTGCCGCGCACCTGCCGCTGGGGCCGCGGCCGGTCGTTCACATGTCGGCGACGGCGCGTTTGCTGATTGCGAGCCAGGCGCCGGGGACGAGGGTGCATCAAAGCGGCATCAGCTTCAACGACGCGAGCGGCGACCGGCTTCGCGCCTGGCTCAACATGGACAAGACGAATTTTTACGATGCCGCGCGCGTGGCGCTGCTGCCGGTTGGCTTGTGCTATCCGGGCCGCCTGCCGAACGGCGGCGACGCGCCGCCACGTCCGGAATGCGCACCGCTCTGGCGCGCGCGCATCCTGGCCGCCATGCCGCACATCAGGCTGACCTTGCTGGTTGGAAGCTACGCGCAAAACGTGGAACTGGGCCCCGGCAGCATGACGGAGCGGGTGCGCGGCTTCCGGCGCTATCTGCCACGGTTTTTTCCGTTGCCGCACCCCTCCTGGCGCACCGGCGGGTGGGAACGCAGAAACCCGTGGTTCGGCGACGAGGTTTTGCCTGCGCTGCGCGCCCGGGTGGCCAAGGTGCTTCGATAAGGGGGGCCCTACAGGGCCGCGCGGGCTTTCAGGTACGAATCAGGCCAGAAACGATCCGAAGAATTTGAAAGCCCGCCTGATCAGCCTAGCAACGGCGCCAATGCCAGGCGCACCAGCCGCCTGGGTGGCCCGGCCCTTCCACCACGCAACCGGCGAGCGGCAGGACGAACCCGAGCAACAGCAAAGGAAGTATGAGGCGCTTCATGTTTTCTCCAGCGAATCGGTGATGATGCGAAGCCGATAACGCCCCCGTGCACCGAAAGATGCAAATCTCGAAATGTTGCCGCCGCACTTTGGCGCGGCGCGCTCAGCCCGCCGGTATCAGGCCGTGCGTGACGCCCGCATGTACAACCAGCACGAGAACGAACAGGACCAGGATCGTTCTGGTCCAGCCGCTGAGGAGCCGCACCAGCGCCGCCAGTGTGAGGACGACGATAATCACCCAGAACACCGACTGCGCGGTATGCGACAGACCCGTCATGCCGATGGCGTCGCCGAGCGAGCCCTCGATCCCCGCCAGCGCGGAAATCATCAGGGCCACGAGGCCCATGACGACATGGTCAAGCATGGGGCGCCGCGCGCGGTTGGGTAACCGTGGCGCGCGCGGACCGGCCCGCGGGCGGCCGGCTACAGCAGCTCGACCTCATTCAGCTCATCCTCCCCGGCCACCGATGCGGCGCGCCGTGTATAGCGATCGTAAACAGCGCGCGACTTGTCGGACCGGAATACCAATTGCCGCAGGATATCGATGACGGCGTCGTGCGCCTCCACCATCATCTGGTCCAGGCCCTGGCCACGCGCCGCGATCATCACGGTCAATTCAGCCATAGCCTGCATGGAGTCACTGATGCAAAAAATGAATTCGACGCCGCCGCGAGCCTGCATCTGGGGCGTCATGCGGGCGACCGAGATGGTATAGTTGTTCAGGCCATCTCGTGGCGTGAGGCGGTCATCAATAAATGGCATCAACACTCTCCAATTTGAGACTGTCGATGGTATTACCCAAGTCCTAAGCCACAGGCAAGCTGAACCGCATGCGCAGCCTCATCTTTGGTAGGGCAGTGGCAGCAAAAGCCGCAGGGGGACGCGCCGCAGCGCGCCTTCGAGCGGCACGATGATGTCGGCGCCGGGGTCGAAATCGGTGAGCATTTCGCGGCATGCGCCACACGGGGGCACCACGGCGATGAGCTGGCTGTCCTCGTGCGGCTTTGGGTGACGCACGGCGACGGCGCATTCGACGGTGCCGTCGCCTTCTAGCACCGCGCGGCCCAGGGCGATGGCTTCGGCACACACCTGCATGCGACCCACGGTGGCGCCGAGATGAAGGCCGGTCCAGATTCGTCCGTCGCGCCCCCGCAGCGCCGCCGCCACCATGTGCCAGAACGGCCGGTAATGCTGGGCCAGCACGGCTTCCGCCGCGGCGACGAGCGCCAGGTCGGCGGTGGACAGCGCCGCAAGACGGGGATCCGATAACGACGAAAGCCCCGCGCCCACGGGTATGCCAGGGGGCAGGGCTTTTTGGTCATCCATCGTGTAACCCTGTCAGGCCGACAGGGGTGTGGTCAATCGGCCGCCTCCGCCTCTTCCTCCGCGGTGGCCGCCACCAGCATGCTATCGGCGACCACGCCGGCCTGCTCGCGTATCCGGCGCTCGATGCTGTCGGCGACATCCTTGTGGTCGCGCAGGAACTGCTTGGCGTTCTCGCGGCCCTGGCCGATGCGCTGGCTGTCGCAGCTGTACCAGGCGCCGGACTTTTCGACGACCCCGGCCTTCACGCCGAGATCGACCAGCTCGCCGACCTTGCTGATGCCCTCGCCGAACAAGATGTCGAACTCCACCTCCCGGAACGGGGGCGCCAACTTGTTCTTGGCGATTTTCACCCGGGTCTGGTTGCCGGTGACGTTCTCGCGATCCTTGATCGACCCGATCCGCCTGATTTCCATCCGGATCGAGGCGTAAAATTTCAGCGCGTTGCCGCCGGTGGTGGTTTCCGGGTTGCCGAACATGACGCCAATCTTCAGCCGGATCTGGTTAAGGAAGATCAACATTGTGTTGCTCTTCGATACCGAGCCGGTGAGCTTGCGCAGCGCCTGGCTCATGAGACGCGCATGCAGCCCGACATGGCTATCGCCCATTTCGCCCTCGAGCTCGGCGCGCGGCACCAGGGCCGCGACGCTGTCGATCACCACGACATCGACAGCGCCGGAGCGCACCAGCGTATCGCAGATTTCCAGCGCCTGCTCGCCGGCGTCCGGCTGGCTGATGAGCAGGTTGTCCACGTCCACGCCGAGCTTGCGGGCATAAGTCGGGTCGAGCGCGTGTTCCGCGTCGATGAAGGCACAGGTGCCGCCGCGCTTCTGCGCCTCGGCAATGGCGTGCAGCGCCAGCGTGGTTTTGCCCGAGCTTTCCGGCCCGTAGATTTCCACGACGCGGCCACGCGGCAAGCCGCCGATGCCGAGGGCGAGATCCAGGCTGAGCGAGCCGGACGGGATAGTCTCGATCTGCTCGTCGATGCCGCGCGCGCCCATCCGCATGATGGAGCCCTTGCCGAACGCGCGCTCGATCTGGCTGAGGGCAGCCTCGAGGGCCTTGTTCTTTTCCATGTCCTACACTCCGGTCCGGATTGTTGTTTGCAACCATGAGGCGAGTTCATGACGCTTTACTCGCCGTAAAATTGTTTTGGCACCTTGCACGGCTTCGCACGGTGCTGCAACCGCCCGAGTCGGGCTGAATCGCGTTTTGTTCAGAAATTCGTGCGGCGGCATTAACCATTCGTTTATGGTTTGTTCTGCACGATTCGCAAGCGGGAAGATGGTTTGGAGAGAAGAGACGTCTTTGTGGCGTGGGGACCCGCATTCCGCTGCGCTCCATGACGGGCTACTTCATGAGACGTACGCCGGCTGGCTTATGGCGCGGTGCGTGAGCTGCACCAGGTCGGCCATGGCGAATGGCTTGGCGAGGAACAAGATATCCTCGCGCGCCAGCGCGTCCCTTTGCGCGGCGTCGGCGTAGCCGGACATCAGGATGGCGTGCAGGCCGGGTTGCCGTTCCCGCAGGGCATGGACCAGGGCCACGCCGTCCATGCCCGGCATCATGACGTCCGACACCAGCAGCGCCAGCGGGCCTGGATCGTAGTCGAGCGCGTCGGCGCCGCTGGGTGCCTCGATGACGTCCCAGCCGGCGCGGCGCAGGGCACGGGCGACGACCCGGCGTACGGCATCCTCATCATCGACGAGGAGCAAACGCGCCGACGGCGCGGCCGGCGGGGCGAGCGGTGTCGTGCCGGCGGCCACTCCAACCGGTAGGCTCGCCGCTTCGTGCCTGGGAAGGGTCAGGCGGAAACAGGTCCCCTGCCCGGCCTCGCTTTGGACTGACAGAAAGCCGCCGGACTGGCGCACGATGCCGTGGACGGTGGACAGGCCCAGGCCGGTGCCCCCCGCCGCGCGCTTGGTGGTGAAGAACGGCTCGAAGATGCGCGGCAGGAGTTCGGGGGGAATGCCGCTGCCGGTGTCGCGGACGTCGAGTGTGGCGTAGCGGCCCGGCGGCAGGGTCTGCACCCCGTCGGTTTCGGCGTGCAGCAGCAGGCGCCAGCCGGTCGCGATGGTGAGGGTTCCGGTCTGCTGCATGGCGTCCCGCGCATTGACCGCGAGGTTGACCAGCACCTGGTCGAGCTGCGTCGGGTCCACCTTGACGATCCGGCCAGGCTCCTCCAGCTCGAGCCGCAGGGTAATGCCGGGTCCCAGCAGCCGCTGCAGCAGGGGCACCGCGCTGCGGACCGCGTCGTTGAGCGCCACGATGCGGGGCTGCAATGTCTGTTGGCCGCCGAAGGCGAGCAACTGGCGCACCAGCGCGGCGCCGCGCGCGGCGCTGGTGCGGATCTGTTCGAGATCCTCCTGGCCCTCTTCCGCCGTCTTGGAGCCAAGATCTTCGGCGGCGCCGGCAATGGCGGTGAGCAGGTTGTTAAAATCATGGGCAATGCCGCCGGCAAGCTGTCCGACGGCCTGCAACCGCTGCGCGTCTGCCAACTGGGCCTGCAGGGCGCGTTCGGGGCGCAGGTCGACCAGGCGCAGCACCGCGGCCGGGGCGGCAAGCCCGGTCGGTACGACGCTGACCGAAACCGGGAGCGCGCCATCCGGCGTTATCAGATCGCCTGTCGCGGAACAGGCCTTGCGGGCGCGGACGGCGTCCTTGATCGCGGTGAAGGCAGGATCTGCGAGAGGTACAGGAAGGAAGCCGTTCTTTTCTGAAAAAAAGAACCAAAAAACTCTTATCCTCCGGGTGATGCGACTGCAACGAAGGCGCGCACCGAAGAGAGCAAAAGTTTTTTGGTTCTTTTTTTCAAAAAAGAACGGCTTCCTTCTTCCCGCCAGCTCGGCGAACGCGGCGCCTTCCCGCACCACACGCGCATCCCGATCCAGCAGCGCCACCGCGGCACCCGGATCGCCCATCAACGCATCGATCAATGCGCGCTTCACCGAACCGGCCGCCCGCGCAGACGCCAGACATAGGCAACCACCTCCGCCACCGCCTTGAAATGTTCCACCGGGATTTCCGTATCGAGCTCTACCCGGTATAAAGCGCGTGCCAGCGGGGGATTTGCAACCATAGGTATATAGTACAGCCGCGCCTCCTCGCGGATTCGGGCGGCGACCTCGTCGGCACCCTTTGCGACCACCCTGGGCGCCGCGCGCGAGCCCCGCTCATAGGTGAGGGCGACGGCATAATGCTCCGGGTTGGTCACCACGACGGCCGCCCGGCGCACCGCGGCCATCATCCGCCGCTTGGCCCGCGTCCGCGCCAACTGGCGGATGCGCTGCTTCATTTGCGGATTGCCTTCGGCCTGCTTGTGCTCGTCGCGCACTTCCTGCTTCGACATGCGCAGCTTTCTGGCGTGCTGCACGCGCACCCAGGTATAGTCGGCCATTGCGATCACCGCCTGCGCGCCGCACAGCAGCCACACCAGGCGCCAGGCTTCGGCCGCCATCTGGTCGCGCAACACATCTTCCGGCCATCGTGTCACGCCACCGAGCATCGGCAGAAGGCGCCGCAGCGCGAGCCATATCACGATCGACAGCACGCCGAGCTTGATCGCGGCCTTGCCGGCCTGGACGACCGGTTCGACGGAGAACAGGCGTTTGACGCCGCGCAGCGGACTGACCCGCGCAAAATCGGGCTGCAGCGCCGCAATCCGCAGCAGAAAGCCCGTCTGCAGCACGCCAGCCAGCAGAACGGCGGCTGTCGCGCCGAGTGCGGCCGGCAGCGCCCCGTGCAAAAACATGCCCGCGGCGGCGGCCAACCCGGTGTCGCTGCCCAATGTGGTATGGCGGAGCATGGACGAAAACCATAGCAGCGGCGCCTGCCCGGCCGTGGCGCGTTGCACCGCCAGCGCGGCGCACCCGCCGGCGAGACCGGCCAGCAACGGCAACTCGCGCGAAATGGCGATGTTGCCTTCCTGGCGCGCCTGCTCGAGGTGATGCGCGGAGGCGGTTTCCGTTTTGTCTTCGGAGTCCTCGGCCATCCGGTATTAAGAGGAAGGAAGTATTTCTTTTTCGAAAAAAGAAACAAAAAACTTTTGCTATGGAAGGACGGCAAAGCTTTCGGCTGCCGCTTGCATCCATACTTGCGACAGGGCGGCGGACAAAGCGGCTAGGAGGAATAGGCCCCCTAGCACCTGGCCGGGTAATGCGGCGAAATAGACCTGCAACTGGGGCACCAGGCGGGCTAGCAGGCCCAGCCCGATCTGCCATACCATGCCGGCCAACAGAAATGGGGCGGCCAAATTCAGGGCCAGCGCGAAATGCGCGCCCACGGCCCGCACGACCATTTCGGTCATGTCGCCACCGGGCGGTAGCGCGCCCAGATCGGAAGAGCGTCG
>CAJCIS010000175.1 GCA_903970435.1 Acidobacteriota bacterium
GATGTCGTGCGGTTCAACCAGGCCGTTCTCGTCTTCCTCGGGCTGGCTGTCTCGCCACGGGCCAAACGGACCGCGCCAGTCTCGCCGACAGGCCCCATGTGTTGAATCCTGTACCTAGGGGTGGTACATAGACACATGTAAGGGAGCCGCCGCGTGATGGTGAGCTTTCGGGACATGGCTGCGCGCCTTCTTCGTCAACGATACGCGATCGCGGCACATCCCGTCCGATCTTGAAAGCCGTCTCTTCCGCAAGCTCCAGATGATCGACGACGCCTCGACTGTTCAGGACTTGCGGGTTCCGCCCAGCAACCAGTTCGAGAAGCTGCGCGGTAACCTGGCAGGCTTCCATTCGATACGCGTCAACAATCAAGGGCGGCTGGTTTTCCGCTGGGACGGCGGGAGCGGCGAAGCAGAAGGCCTTTATCTCGATGACCACAGTTACAAATGAGGCAAACCATGCTGAAGACGAAGCGAAAGCCGGCCACGGTCGGTGAAATTCTGGTCGAGGAATTCATGCAGCCGATGGGGCTGACGCAGACGGCGTTGGCGGCGGCGATGGGTGTGCAGCGCAAGCACGTCAATGAGCTGTGCAACGGCCGCCGGAACGTCACCGCGCCGACCGCGCTCATCCTCGGGCGTGTGTTCGGCAATAGCGCAGAGTTCTGGCTTAACGTGCAGCGGCGCAGCGATCTGTGGGAGGCGATGCATTCACCTCGCGAGTGCGAACGGATTGAACGGGCGCGGCCGCTGAACGCCGCCGCTTGAAACAAAGTCGGCACACAGAATTGGCAACGCCCGGCGTTCGCAGTTCTGTTCCGGATTGGCGGAAGGAGTGGGATTCGAACCCACGGTACGCTTGCACGCACACACGCTTTCCAAGCGTGCGCCTTAAGCCGCTCGGCCATCCTTCCGGCGCGGGCGGAACCTAGTTTGCGTCGGCCGGCGAAGCAAGTTGGCTGAGCATGCCGTCCGGCGGATAGATGTTCGCCCATCGATTGCCGCGCGCCTGTTCCTTATAGACCAGGACGGGAAGAACTCTTCACTATAAGACTTGCGTGCGGCCGCATGGCTACCTGGGGTAGTAGAACGGCCGCAAATCCAGGGAGAATCAGTACAAATATCCATATACTAGTGCGAAAGAACAAAACCCATCCGAAAAGTTGTCCACTTCGGCTATAAATTAATTGCACCCGCCGGTTCGTCGGTCTAGGCTTGGAATGTAGATCGAGGACAGGGCCATGAGCCGGACAATCCGCACCACGTTCCTGGGCGCATTGCTGAGCACGACGATGGTGGTGCCGGCATTCCCAGCACCGCCGCCCGTTCTTTCGGCGCGCCAGCAGGTTCAGCATCTGCTGCGCCGGTTGAGTTTCTCGGCGTCGCCGCAGGAGGTGACTGCGGTGCAGAACGGCGGCATCGCCGCCTGGCTTGCGTTGCAGGAACAGCCCGACAAGATCAACGATGACGGGTCCGAACTCGAAACCCTGCCGACGCAACTCGTGAATGGCGGTTACCCCGACTACAATATATTCGAGCGCGCGGTCGTGCAGCACATGATCCTGACGCCCCGCCAGCTGCAAGCGAAGCTGGAGCTGCATTGGCTGGACCATTTCTCGGTCGGGCTGGAATCGGTCGGCGATCCGGCCATCATGTACCATTACGACCAGGTCGTTCGCGCCAACGCGCTCGGCAACTTCGCCACCCTGCTGTGCGCGGTGGCCAATGAGCCGGCGATGCTGATCTGGCTCGATAACAACTGGAATGTCGGACCGGTGGCAAACGAGAATTTTGCCCGCGAATCCATGCAACTCTACAGCACCGGCCTGTATCGGTTGAACGACGACGGCTCGCAGAAGATGGGGCCGGACGGCCAGCCCTCGCTGAATTACAGCCAGCAGGACGTGCGGCAAATCGCCCTGGCAATGACCGGCTATGGCGTGGTGATCGACGGTAACAACAACGATCCCCAAACGCGCTTCTCGGTCCAGTATTACCCCGGCAACCATTTCAGCGGGCCCCTGACCTTCTTCGGCAAGAGGCAGAAAGTGCCCAACGACGGCACGGCAATCAATTACGTCATGAATATGGTGGCGCATCGGGAGTCCACGGCGGCGTTCCAGGTCAAGGAGTTGCTGCAACGCTTCGTGACCGAAAATCCCAGCCCGCAATTCATATCCGACATCGTGGCGGTGTGGCATAAGCACGAAAACGCCCCCGATCAGATCGCGCAGGTGATGGCGGCCATCGCAAACCATCCGGATTTCGATCTGGCCTATCACGGCATGCTCAAGCAGCCGGTGGAAAGCGTGTTTCAGTCGCTGCGGCAAATGCCCGGCGCCATGCAGGGCACCGCGGATGTAACACCGGGCGACAGCTTGTTGTGGGAGCTGAATGGTCTCGGCCAGCAACTGTTCTGGCCGGTAAGCGTATTCTCGTTCTACCGCCCCGGGAACCTGGCAGGCACCGTCAATACCGGCACCGTACTGGATAAAACCGGCGTGTATGCCAACATAACCAGCGCCCAACCCAGCAATCCCTATACCGATACCTACATCAATATCGCGACCTTGCGCGCCAACATCGGCAGCGGGCGCGGCAGCGACGTCGCTTCCTACCTGATGGATGCGCTGCTGGATGGCGGAACACCGGCGCAACTTGCGGTGCTGGAGCATTATCTCGGTGGCGCACCCAGCGACAACGATATCAGCGGCGCCATCTGGCTGCTGCTCAACGCCCCCGATTATGCCGCGAACTGAAATGGCACGGTGAACCAGATGATCAAGCGTCGTAATGTTCTGCGTGGCCTGGGCGGCATCGCCATGGCCCCGATGTTCATGCAAAGCGTGGCCGCGGCCGAGGCGAATTTCAACGGCACGATCGTGGTCGCAATCCTGCTCGCCGGCGGCAACGATGGCCTGAACACCGTCGTGCCGCTCTCGCAATACGGCCAATATTACAATCTGCGCACGCCGGCGCCCCCGCCGGAAGGTCTCACGCTGGCCTATACGCAAGCCGATCTTGCGCCCAACGCGTTCAACACCAATCCGGCCATTCCCCCGTCCCAGGCAACCGAGTTTGCGTTCGCCCCCGCAATGACCGACATGCGCACGCTGTATGCCACCGGCAAACTGGCGGTGATCGCCGGCGTCGGCCTGCCAAAGCAGGAGGAAAATCCGCTGAGCCACCTGAACGGCCAGATGGATTGGCTCACCGGGCAGATCAATGTGGGCCAAACCCCGCCAAGCGGCTGGCTGGGCCTTACGCTGGACAATGTTCCGCCAGGGCCGCTCGGGAACACCGCGTCACTCAGCGGCACGACGCCGCTGCTGTCGGGCGCCACGGCGCAGGGACTGGTGATCAATCCGCCGATGGACTATTTCGGTGTCAATTACAGTGTCACCGACAAATGGAAGGCACTGAAATCGGCGTACAGGCAGATCGGTGCGCTTCCCACCGTGAGCGCATCCGGCGCCTACGATCAGGCCGTCATGCAGGCAGCGCTGTCGGACAAGGATTTGGTTCACAAAATCGCCAACAGCCATCCGGCGAAAGGCTACCAGCTTAATTCCTGGCTCGACTATCAGTTACGCGACATTGCGCGCCTGATCGAAGGCGGCGCCGGCATTCGCGGCTATTTCGCCGCGCAGGGAAGCTACGACACCCATTCGTCACAGGCGCAGTATCAGCCGCAGCTGCTGCAACAACTCAGTTTCAGCCTGCTGCAATTCTATAGCTACCTGCAGGCCAAGGGCGTTTCCAGAAACGTCGTCATCATGACAATGTCAGATTTCGGGCGCCGCCCGGCCGCCAACCTGGACTTCGGAACCGACCATGGCGGCGCGACCGTAAGCTTCGTGCTGGGCGACCCGGTGACAGGCGGCGTGTACGGTGAATACCCCAGCCTGAAGAAATTCGACGCCAACGAAAACCTGAAAATGAACGTCGATTTCCGCAACGTACTCTCGGATCTGATCGTGGCCATGGGCGGAAATCCCACGCCGATCCTGGGAGAGACTTGGCCTGGCCTTGGATTTATCTAACCAGGGAAGGCAGGAAGCAGTTCTTTTTTGAAAAAAAGAACTACTTCCTTCCTTCCCTACGCGTCCATTTTAAGGGCTGCCAAAAACGCCGACTGCGGAATCTCTACTTTTCCCACCTGCCGCATCCGCTTCTTGCCCTCCTTCTGCTTGTCCAGCAACTTGCGCTTGCGTGAAATGTCGCCGCCGTAACACTTCGCCGTCACATCCTTGCTCAGCGCGCCAATCGTTTCGCGTGCAATAACACGGCCGCCAATCGCCGCCTGGATGGCGATCTTGAACAATTGCCGCGGGATCAGTTCCTTCAGCTTGGCGCAAATCGCCCGGCCGCGATTATCCGCCACCGACCGATGCGCAATGAACGCCAGCGCGTCCACAGGGTCGCCATTGACGAGGATGGAAATGCGCACCAGGTCGCCCTCCGCGTAATCGTCCATGGCGTAGTCGAAGCTGGCATAGCCGCGGGAGATGCTTTTCAGCCTGTCGTAAAAATCGAACACCACTTCGTTGAGCGGCACCTTATACACCGCCATGGCACGGTTGCCGACATAGGTCAGATCGACCTGCTGGCCGCGGCGCTCGTTGCACAATGTCAGCACGTTGCCCAAATATTCGTCGGGCACCATGATGGACGCCTTGATCCACGGCTCCTCGATATGGTCGATGACGCTGCCATCCGGCATGTCGGCCGGATTATGCAGCTCGATCATTTCGCCGTTCGTCTTGTGCAGCTTGTAGACGACGCTGGGCGCGGTTGCGATCAGGTCGAGGTCGAATTCGCGGGTCAGGCGCTCCTGAATGATTTCCAGATGCAGCAAGCCGAGAAAGCCGCACCGATAGCCAAAGCCGAGCGCCGCGCTGGTTTCCGCCTCGTAGTGAAAACTGGCATCGTTGAGCCGCAGCTTCGACAGGCTGTCGCGCAGCTTCTCGAAATCGTCGGCATCCACCGGATACAGGCCGCACCACACCACCGGCACGGAAGGCTTGAAACCCGGCAACGGGGTGGCGGCAGGGCGGCGATCGTCGGTAATCGTGTCGCCCACGTTGCAGTCCGCCACCGTCTTGATGGCGGCCGTGATGTAGCCCATCTCGCCGGGACCCAGATCGTCCACCGCAACCATCTTGGGCGAGAACACACCCACCTGCTCCACTGAGTAGGTGACGCCGGACGACATCATGCGGATTTTCTGGCCGCGCCGCAGCCGGCCATCCTTCACCCGCACCAGGATGATCACGCCAAGATATGGATCGTACCAGCTATCCACCAGCAGCGCTGTGAGCGGCGCCGCGGCGTCACCGGTAGGCGGCGGCAGGCGGGTCACCAGCGCCTCGAGCACACCTTCTATATTGAGGCCGGTCTTTGCGGAAATCAGCACCGCGTCGTCGGCCGGCAGGCCGATCACGTCCTCGATCTGCTGGCGCACCCGTTCAGGTTCGGCGGCCGGCAGATCGATCTTGTTCAGCACCGGCACGATTTCATGATGGGCGTCGATCGCCTGATACACGTTGGCCAATGTCTGCGCTTCGACCCCTTGGCTGGCATCCACCACCAGAAGGCTGCCCTCGCAGGCGGCCAAGCTGCGGCTGACCTCGTAGGCGAAATCGACGTGGCCGGGCGTGTCCATGAGATTGAGGATGTATGTGTGCCCATCCTTCGCCGGATAGGTCAGGCGCACGGTTTGCGCCTTGATGGTAATGCCGCGTTCGCGCTCCAAGTCCATGTTGTCGAGAACCTGGTTGGTCATCTCGCGGTCGGTCAAAGCACCGGTGGCCTGAATGAGGCGATCCGCCAGGGTCGATTTGCCGTGGTCGATGTGCGCGATGATCGAAAAGTTTCGGATGCGCGAAAGCGGGGTGTCGGTCATGCGGCGGAGATAGAGGGTTGTGCCGACTTCTCCAACCGCCAGCGGCACAGTCCGGCGCCCTCGGCGATTTCGGTCAAAGTTTCGTAGTGGGTCGGTTTGAGGCGGCGCTGACCCACTACCCAAAGTTTGTCGACATTTGCCCCTCAAGGATGCCTGTGCACAATCTCGTGAGAAAAGCGAAGTCTTTAATTTAGGACGTGACAAGTTTAATTTGAGGCAACTATATACTTTCCTGTGACAACCAGCGCGATCCACTTTCCGTTCTACCAACCTGCAGGCAGCCTTATGGGCCTGCCGGCGAGCGGCCGCCGGTCGCGCGAGCAGGGACGGATACACATGCCCACGTTGCCCGGACGCTGTGTCAATGACCTTTACTGCACCGTGGCAACCACGGGCGAAATCGTGCGCGTGCCCGCCGAAGGTCGTTTCGTTTGCCCACATTGCAGCAAAACCCTCGTGCCGCCGAACACGCCGCTGCGCAGGCGCGCCCGGGGCCGCAGGCACGGCCGCGGAGTCGATGCCCCAGGCCTGTTGATGGGGCTGGTCGGCTTGGCCGGGGGAGTTTTGCTGGGCGCGCTCTTCTTCGGCGACGCCCCGGGCCGCGTCACGGTGCTGTCGCACCAGGTGGTTGGAATTGTGCCAACCGCGAGTGCAGCGACCCTGGCCCAGCCGGATCCGATCTATGTGCGCGTGGCCTATGGGCAGAGCATGAATGGCTCCCGCCATCGGCACCACGCCGAGGCATCATCCGTGGCGACCGCATTGCTGCGCTAGCGCGTTCCGTTCGACATCGGGCAAGCAAAACGAGGCTACACGACCGTCCATACTTTGATACAAGGTGTGCCGTCGAAGCGATATTAACCAGAACAAACGGTTAATCGGCAGCCCTTATTACAAATCTCTGTGAAGCCGGCCTCTTTGTCTCGCCAGGCGAGGGCTTTTGCGTGAAAAGGCTCCTGCCGGTCCTGCGGGCACAGGCTGGCCGGGGTAGTTTATCATGAAGCAGGGTCTTCGCGCTGGGCTCGGGGCGAGCCAGCGCTTTTTGCCGGCCGCGGGGGCGGCCGTTGTGGTCATGCTTGTGGCGTCGCAGGGTGAACTTGGTGTGCCCAGCACGCCGCCCTTGCTGGCCGCAGAACTTTCGCCGGCCCGCTACGGCAGCGCCGCGCCACCCCTCCCGGCACGGCTCGCACCGATCGCGCCGCCTTCAAGCCTGCCGGTGGAAGTTGTTCTGTCCCACGTCGTTCTGACGCAGGCGACCATCCTGCCCCGCGCGCAGCTCGCCCTGCCGATTTCGTTTGGCCGCCCGATCGCGCCCGAGGATGACATTTCAGCCCCACCAGCGCACTGGCACCATCATCACCACCCGGCGCGGCAGACGACTCCGTAGACGGCCAGACGGCCAAGGAAAAAAGTCTCTTGGTTCTTTTCTTCAGAAAAGAACGGCTGCTACCCTTTTGTTTTTAGTAACTTATTTCGTCAGTTGACGCCAAGCCCCACCCTGTTCTGGCCACCCCGCAGCGTTTTCGCTACCGATAGCCCATGCAGGATGATCAGGCCGACCGATTCCACGATGTGACACTCGCCACCGCGCTCTCCGAGCGCTACTTGGCCTACGCCCTCTCCACCATCATGTCGCGCAGCCTGCCGGACGTGCGCGACGGGCTGAAGCCGGTGCACCGCCGGCTGATTTACGCCATGCGCCTGCTGCGCCTCGATCCCGCCGCCGCGTTCAAGAAATGCGCCCGCATCGTCGGCGACGTCATGGGCAAGTTCCACCCGCACGGCGACGCCGCAATCTACGACGCCATGGTCCGCCTCGCCCAGGATTTCGCCGTGCGCTATCCGCTGGTCGAAGGCCAGGGCAATTTCGGCAACATCGACGGCGATAATCCCGCAGCTATGCGCTACACCGAGGCGCGGCTGACCGAAGTCGCGCAGGCGCTGCTCGCCGGCATCGACGACAACGCGGTGGATTTCCGCCCCACCTACGACGGCGCCGAGGAGGAGCCGGTGGTGCTGCCGGCCGCCTTCCCGAACCTGCTGGCCAATGGCGCCGCCGGCATTGCGGTCGGCATGGCCACCAGCATTCCGCCGCACAACGCCGGCGAACTGTGCGCCGCCGCCCTGCACCTGGTGCGCCATCCCAGGGCGACCGTGGCGGACCTGGTGAAATTCGTCCCGGGGCCGGACTTTCCCACCGGCGGCGTGCTGGTGGAGGACGCATCCTCCATCATGTCGGCCTACGAAACCGGCCGCGGCGGCTTCCGCCTGCGCGCCCGTTGGGCGGTGGAACAGGGACGTTTCAATACCTGGGCGATCGTGGTCACGGAAATTCCCTATCAGGTGCAGAAGGGCAAGCTGGTCGAGCAGATTGCCGCCCTCATGGAACTGAAGAAACTGCCGCTGCTGGGCGATGTGCGCGACGAAAGCGCCGAACAGGTGCGGCTCGTTCTGGAGCCGAAAAGCCGGGGTGCCGAGCCGGAAGTGCTGATGGAGACTTTGTTCCGCGCCACCGACCTGGAAACCCGTTTTCCGCTCAATATGAACGTGCTGACCGCGGACCGCACCCCGCAAGTGCTCGGCCTGCGCGACGTGTTGCGCGCCTGGCTCAACCACCGCCAGGAGGTGCTGGTGCGGCGCAGCCGGCACCGGCTGGAGGCCATCGAGCGCCGGCTCGAAATCCTCGACGGCTTCCTCAAGGTCTTCCTCAACCTCGACGCGGTGATCCGGATCATTCGCGAGCAGGATGATGCCAAGGCCGGCCTGATCCGCGCCTTCAAACTGTCCGACAACCAGGCGGAGGCGATTCTCAACATGCGCCTGCGCAGCTTGCGCCGGCTCGAGGAAATCGAAATCCGCAAGGAGCACAAGGCGCTGAGCCGGGAGCGCAAAGACGTGCAGGCGCTGCTCGCCAGCGAAAAATTACGTTGGGAGAAGATTGCCGGCGAACTGGAGGAGGTCCGCGAAAAATTCGGCGCCGGCGCGCTCGGCAAGCGGCGCACCGAAATCTCCGGCCCGCCCGCGCCGGTGGACGTCTCGGCCATGGTGCAGGTCGAGCGCGAGCTCATTACTGTCATTCTATCGCAAAAGGGCTGGATCCGCGCGGTAAAGGGTCACATCGCCGATGGCGACGGGCAGAAATTCAAGGAAGGCGACGAGCTGCGGCTGCTGCTGCCGTGCGAGACGACCGACCGCCTGGTGCTGTTTGCAACCGACGGGCGCGTATTCACCCTGCGTGCCGCCGATGTGCCGCGCGGACGCGGCGACGGCCAACCGATCCGCCTGATGATCGATCTGGCCAATCAGGACGACATTCTGGTGCTGTTCGTATGGCGCGACGGGACGCGTTCGCTTGTCGCCAGCAGCACGGGACGCGGTTTTCTGGTCCGCGCGGCCGATCTGATTGCGGAAAAGCGCACCGGCAAGCAAATCCTGGCGCTGCGCGACGGCGAACGCGCTGCGCTTTGCGTGCCTGCCGATGGCGACCACGTGGCGGTCGTGGGCGACAACCGAAAGTTGCTCGTATTTGCCGTGACGGAACTCCCCGAAATGGCCCGCGGCGCCGGCGTTGCGTTGCAGAAATACCGTGAAGGCGGCCTCAAGGACGCCAAAGTCTTTACGCTGACCGAGGGCCTGACCTGGCGTTCCGGTGAACGCACGCGCACTGAAACCAATTTGCGCGACTGGATCGGCGAGCGTGCGCAGGCCGGCCGGTTGCCGCCGAGCGGATTTCCGAGGTCGGGGAAGTTCTCGGGATAGAGCAGAGAGCAAGAAGTAAGTATTTCTTTTTTGAAAAAAAAGAAACAAAAAACTTTTGCTATTTTTGGAAGAGTTGCCCGTCATGGAGCGTAGCGGAATGCGGGTTACCGACTAGACGAAACACCCTTTTCTTTCTGGAAAAACTTGCATGCCTAGGCCGAAATCGGAAACGTGGGCCATCTTTCGGCAATAACGCCGTCTTCATAAACCGCAATATCGCCGAACTGCAAAAACACCGCCTCGCTCTGATCAGGCCGCAGGAATACGAAATCATCCTGCCGCAGCGCCACGCGGCTCGATCCCGTCAGCATTTCCTGGTTGCTGGAACGGCCAAATAGCGCATTATATTCCAGGCCCGGCGGCGACACCGGCTTGGCCAGCCAATGGCCGCCATAAATGAAAAAGCTGCGGGCGCTGTTCGGGTCCCACAGATTAAGCAGGGACGCCACGGATTCCAGCCCGGGAATTCGGGTCTGGCCCGCCGCCTTGATCACCGGGGTCGCAATGAACGCGGCAGGCACATGGGCCGACAGCGTGGGAATGTCGAAATCGCAGGGTTTGACAAACCCGCTGCCAATGGCAAGCTCATTCGCGTTCGGATCGTCCAGGTGCAGCCGATAGGTGGGGCTGCCCGCCGTATTCAACGTCAAATTGCGCGGATCGGCCTGGCGCTTTTCGTGCAACACGGCCCGTGCGCTGGCGTAACGCCTGTGCACCGCCGCAAGCGCCCGATCCTGAAACGGAACTTTAACCACATGCGGATCGTAGCCCATCAACCCGGCCACCTCGATGCGCGGTTCGGTAGCCGCCAGGTCAAGCGCCGCCGCAAGGTCGGTATCGCTGGCAAATCCACCGCGGTGCAGCCCGACATCGATTTCGAAATTCGTGCGGATCCGCGCGTCATGCGCCCGCGCAATGTCGATCATCTGAGACAGCCGGTAAGCGCTATCCACCAGGAATTGCGGATGTGCAGCCGGATGATCGTCGGCCGCGTGGCGTTGCACGAATGCCGCCACGAGCACCGCCGGCAAGGGCTTGCCAAGCAACAGATCGGCGTCGGGCCGCGCCGCGCCGACTTGCCCAAGCGTGTCGCCGTTGAACACCATCGCTCTGCCGGTGCCCACCCCCTCCATCACCATTTGCAGCAATTTCGGCGACGGCAATGATTTTGCTACGACACGAACGGCGTGCCCGCTCGGCCCGATGGCCGATTTCACCGTGGCAATGTTGGCCGCCAGACGGGCCCGGTCGATCACCAGCGTCGGCTGCGCAATCCCCGCCTGGCGCAGCGCCGCCGACACAGCGGAAAAATACGCATCGTGCCCCCCTGCCCCGTGATCCGACGGCCGCGTCATGGCCAGAATTCCAACCCCCAATGCCGCGCCGCCGACCCCAAGCAACCTACGTCTCGGCATGGCGGACTTACGCGCCAACTCAGGCATCGACAAGAATCCTTCGCAAATAATCATTGAGGAACTTGCCGCTCGGATCGAGCGTCTGGCGAACCTGCATGGCATCCTTGAATCGCGGATAGAGACGCGCAAAATCCGCGGCGCGCAGCGAATTCAACTTGCCCCAGTGCGGCCGTCCGCCATGCCGCCGCAGGATCGGCTCCACCAGCGTAAACAGAAACGAATAATCATTCTGATAATAGGCGTGCACGGCCACCGACCCGCTGGCGCGCTGATAGAACGGAGAAAGCCATGCATCGTCGGGCGCGATGCAGCGCAGCTCGAACGGAAAAAATACGTCCGGCCGCTGGCGCTCGACCGCAGCAAGAATTTCCCGTGCTGCGTCGATCTGGCGCTCGGCCGGCAGGTGATATTCCATTTCGTTGAAGCGCAGCGGCCGTTCGTTGGACAGCAACTTCCATCCGTCATCCACCGCCACTTGCGGCGGCGTGCCGCCCAGCGCCAATTTGGCGGCCAGGCGCCGCAGCGGCGGCACCGGCCCGAACACATCACGCAAATGCTTCAAGTCCAGCACAGCCTGATTTTCCGCGTCCGGTCCGCGCGGCACCACGGGATCGTCCGTTGCATCGGACGTAATCACCGCGCTCGTGCCGGTAAACGGAATGATGTAGATCTCGGCGGTGCGGTGCGCGCGCTTCAACGCCGGCCAATCATCCAGCGCGTCCTGGGTGGGACGCAGGACAAGCTGCTTGCGAATACGGGACAGTTTCCGGTTTTGCAGCGTTACCTCGGTGATGATGCCGAACGCGCCGAGACCCACGCGCGCGGCGCAGAATATATCGGCGTTCTGCGTGGGCGATGCCGTCACCACATCGCCGGCGGCCGTCACCATGCGGAACGCCACCGCCCCGCCATGCAAAGCCGGCTGGGCGGCGCCGGTACCGTGCGTCGCCGTGCCAAGCGCGCCGCCGAGCGACTGCTTGTTGATATCGGGCTGCGCAAACATCTCCTGCCCAACACCCGCCAAGGCCTCGCCCAGCGCGCCCAGCCGCATGCCGGACCTCACCACCGCCTGCAGCCGGTCCGCGTCGTGGCTGACAACACCGTCAAGATTATCGAGCGAAACGAGTGTGCCCTGGGTGGGAACCAGCGCGGTAAAGGAATGCCCCGCGCCCACCGCGCGCACCGGCGCCTGCGCGGTTTTCAGCAACGACGCCAGCGCGTCCTCGCTCGCCGGCGCCGCGCGCGCCGCCGGGTACGCGGTCTGAATGCCGGACCAGTTGCGCCACACCAATCGTCCTTGCGCATCGACCGGTTCCGGCGCCCCCGGTTCAACATCGCGGCTCCGTTCCAGCGCGACATCGCCGGCCGCGGCCGCGGCGGCGGCGGCACCCGCGGTGCCGGCGGCAATCAGCAGAGTTCTGCGTGACACCATGCGTCGATCAACTTTCAATGCGCGTCGCCGGGGCGGCCGGCCATGAAACGAATCAGCGCCCTGTAATCGACCGCGGTGCAGGCAAAACACTGGCCGCCGGCCGGCATTCCCTTATATCCTGCAACGGTATGGCTGAGCAGCACGGGCAACCCTTGGGCCCAGCGCGGGTCCCACGCGAAATGATAGCCGGCCGGCGGCGCACCGGACTCCGGATGCGCATGGCAGTTCCGGCAGGATGCGCGGTACAACCCCGCCAGGCGCGCATCGGGCGGCATCATGGCGGCCGCCCGGGCCGCGACCACGTCGGTGCTCTCCTCCGCCGCCCGCGGCGCCCGCTTGCAGCCGGTCAGCCACGCAGTCGCCAGCAGAACCACAGCTACTTTCAGCAAGCGGCCTTCGGCCAGGAACGGGAGGACAGGCATGGTGCAAGTTTTCAAGGCGAAACTGACGCCGCGCGGACCTGGCGGCGCATGGACCTTTCTCACGATACCGTTCGATGTAGCCACCGTGTTCGGCAGCAAGGCAAGAGTACCCCTGGCCGGCACCATCAATGGTTTCCCGTTCCGCAAGCCGCGCCGGCCGCGCAATTGCGATGATCAGGAGCCGCCAGCGCGTGAAGTAGCGCAAGCAGCAAGACCGCAAAGTTTTCATTGACTCAGATTACTCTGCTATGCAGAGTTATCTGAGAACACAGAGGGAGCATGTCATGCCTTGCATCGGCGTTATCGTCATGAGCGTCGCGGCCGCCGTATGGTGGGCGATCGGCATGGCTTTGTCGGGTCGTACCGCTTTGCCGTGGTTCGCCATCGGCATTGCGGTATCGCTGTGCCTCGCAACAGCCGCGCTCCGCGCCAACCGCCACGCACGCAGCGTTGCCCCCGCGGACCGTCGCCGCATCAGCCGCCTGGTCGGCTGGGCAAGTGGCGTCGAGGGCGTCGCCATTTTCGTCGCCGTGAATGTGCTGAACTGGGCCGGATGGCAGGCCTACGATGTGTGCGCCATTGCGATAATTGTCGGCTTGCATTTCATCCCGCTGGCCCGCATGCCGCACGCGCGTATCTACAATGTGACCGCCGCCGCCCTGACCGGCCTCGGCCTCGCCGGCTGTCTGATGCCCGAGTCCACGCGTGGCCTCGCCGTCGGCGCCGGGGCCGCCATGCTGATCTGGGCGACATGCGCCTATGTTATCGGCCGCATGACACCGGCACGGGCTGCCAGAACGCTGCGGCCGGCATAGGCAACCCTCCGGCGTCACAAGCGCTGCGCGGCACAAAAGTCTTGTGCCGCGCAGCGCTTTAGACGCCGGCGGCACGCCGGTCGGGGGTCCAGGGGGTGAAACCCCCTGGCCTTCTTCGAAGAGTCAGTATCAAAGCGGATTGGTATGAGGCGAGAACCTCTTGGCTGATACAATGCTCTGCAAAAACAACCTGGGGCGGCCCGACGGACGCCCAAGATTTTGCAGTCAGGCTGAAGCTCCTTTAGGCGCCTTCATCTGTCGAGGATTCCTGCCAGGGCATAGCCCGCCAGCGGCTCCATCAAAGCAAAACCCTGCCGGTTCGGGTGCACGCCATCGATGGTCAAAGCCGGATTGAAATTGCCGCTCCTGTCCACCAGCACCGCGAAATAATCGGCCAGCTTCAGCTTCCGCGCCCGCGCGAACGACCGCAGCCACGCATTGAAGGCCAGCAGCGCCGTCCGTTTCTGTTCCGTTCCGACGCCGCGCCCCCACGGCGGCACCGTCGCCAGCACCACGGCAATGTGGTTCTCCGCGGCCAGCTCTACCATGGACCGAATATCCCCCGCCATGTCCCGCACCGTCACCGCCCCACCCAGCCGCAGCAGATCGTTTGTTCCGGCCAGTATTTGAACAGAAACGGGGCGCAGCTCGATGACATCCTGCCGGAACCGCAGCAGCGTCTGCTGCGTCGTCTGCCCGATGATGCCCCGGTCGGCGTACTCGCCGCTGAACAGGCCGGGATTGTCCTGGCCCCACAGGAACGTAATGGAATCGCCCATGAACACCGCGCGCACCGGCCGCCCGCGCGCCAGCAACACCCGATTGCCCTCGCGATACGCGCAAAGTCCCGCCCAATCAGCCGCCGGATCGCTCAACGAAGCCGGCGGCCCGTTCGCGCGCGCGCACCCATCCGGCGCCCCGGCGCCCAAAGCCACGGGGCAGCCAACCGCGCACCCCATCATCAAGCCCACCAGTCCCGTGGAACCCGTTCGCGTCAAAACCCGCCGGACTTTCACGAAAAGAAATGCAACGGCCGACATCATTTTCAGGCGACCGCCTCCGCAATCGCATCCACAAGCCTGGCGGCCAGGATCTTGAAGCTTTCGAAGCCTTCCGCTGCGCTCGCCTGGCGTGGATACCCGAAATAGGCATCCGGGCCGCCGGCTTCCGAAAAACTGCGCGCGCCTTTCGCGAACGCCTCCGTGAGGCTGGCCGGATTATCGTCCAATCGCAGCCGTGCCGCCTCGTCCACAAGATCCGGGCGCGCCGCCATGACAAGGCTCGTCTCGTACTGGCCGGCGTGACAGGCGCCGGACCGGAATTCCTCGGTCAATGTTTGCGCCAGCTTGCGGCGCGTGAAATCGGGGAACGCAACAGGCAACCCGAACCCGCGAATTTCGTCTGCCGCCGCGCGCAGCATGGCAACGTTTGCGGGATCAAAATGGCTGTTGGCAAGTGCCAGACAGGCAAAGCCCAGCCTTTTCACGTTCATCGCAATATCGAGCACGAGCGCCATGGCCGTCGCTTCACTGACGGTAATCGTTCCGGCAAATGCGGCCGCAAATCCGGCGGGCATGTAAGCGAGCGGCGGCAGGATCGCGATCGCGTAACCGCGCTGTTCCAACGCAGGCACCGCCGCCGCCGCCATGGTTTCACTAATGATGACGTCCGTATTCAGCGGCAAATGCGGCCCGTGTGCCTCAGTCGCCCCGCAGGGCAGAATGGCGACGGTCCTGCGGCCACGCCGCAGCGCATCGCGCACGGACGGCGAGTTGTTCTCCGCGAAGAGAGGATTCATGCGTGCACCGCGCGGAGTTGCTTGCGATCCACCTTGTCGCGATCGTTGCGCGGCAGCTTCGTTGCTACGAAATGCACCCAATGCGGCGCCTTGTAGCGCGCCAGCCGGGCCTTCGCGAAGGCGGTGATCTCGGCTTCCAGCGCGGGCGATGCGGCGAACCCGGCGCGCAGCACAATCACCGCCAGCGGTTTCTCCAGCCCGTGCTCGTCTTTCCGGCCGATGACGCAGCATTCGCGCACCGCCTCATGCTGGATCAGGCAATTCTCCACCTCCAGCGGGCTGACATAGATGCCGCCACTTTTCAGAAGATCGTCGCCACGCCCTTCATAATGCCAGTAGCCATCGGCATCTTCGCGAAACTTGTCGCCGCTGACGATCCATCCGCCACGCAGATGCTCCTTCGATTTCTCATAAGCCGAATGATAGTACAGCGCCGCGGAATCGCCGCGCACCCATAATGTGCCCACATCGCCGATCGCAACAGGATTGCCGTCGTCGTCCACCAGTTTGGCCTCATAGCCCGGCACCAGCCGGCCCAGGCTTCCCGGCCGCACGTCACCGGGACGGTTGCTGATATAAATGTGGAAGCTTTCGGCGCTGCCGATGCCATCGATGATGGGGACGCCAAAGGCACGCTCCCAGCGCTCATGAAGCTCGCGCGGCAAGGCCTCTCCGGCGCTCCACATGAACCGCAGGCTGGAAATATCGCGGCGTTGCGCCTCGGGCGTTTGCAACATCTTGTTGATGAAGGTCGGCACGCTGGTGAGCACCGTGGGCTTGTGCCGTTCGATCAAGGTGAACAACAATTCCGGTGTCGGCGCTTCGCGGAAAAGCGCCGTTGCCGCACCCACCGCGAAAGGAAACATCAGATTCGTGCCGGTCGCGTAGCCGAAGAACAGGCGCGAGACGGAAATCGTCAGGTCGCTCTCGCGCATGCCGATGAAGGCCTTCGCATAGACTTCCGTGTTGAACGGAAAATGGGTGTGCGTGTGCACCGCGCCCTTGCTCTGGCCGGTAGTGCCGCTGGTGAACAGCCAGACGGCAGGATCGTCCTTGCGCGTCGGCCAGGGCTCCGCACCAGGCTTTGGCGCCGCCGCGTGCCACTCATCGAAACTCTGATGTCCGCTACCGCCGCGGCCGGCGACGATCACATTGTCCTGGCCGAGGCTGCGTCCGCAGTGGCGCGTGGTTTTCAGCGCCTTCTCGAATTCAGGCAGGCTCTGCGCGTCCAGAAAGACGAATTGCGGCCGCACATAGTTCAAATAATATTCGTAATCATCTTCTGTCAGCAGCGGATTGATCTGGCTCGCGACCCCGCCCGCCTTGATGGCACCGAACCACGCATAGGCGAATTCCGGGCAATCCTGCATGCAGAGCAGCACGCGCTGTTCGGGCAACAGCCCGTCGCCGACCAGCTTCTGCGCAACGCGCATCACATTATCCGCAACCGTGCGATAAGATATCGTACCGCCATCGAACAGGATAGCCGGCTTCTCGCCGCGTCCGGCGGCAATATTCGCAAAGACGAAATAATCCGCCATGTTGAAATCGTTCGGAAAATCTGGGTGGGACATTTAACGATTCCCTGCAAGGAAGATGTTCCTTTCGGAAGAAAAGAACCAAAAGACTCTTGTCTGTTGCCGGTGGCGGCACGCCGTCCTGGTTGTCCACCAACGCTCTGCGAGCGCAGGCGAAAAAGTCTTTTGATTCTTTTCTTCAGAAAAGAACATCTTCTTACGTCCTCATGTGACCTCGCCACCGGCAATCGGCAGGGAAATGCCATTGACGGCGCCGGCTTCATCAGAAGCGAGCCAGAGCACGCAGGCCGCCACTTCTTCCGGCTGCACCAGCCGGCCCTGCGGATTGGTGGATGTAAAGCCCGCCAGCGCCTCGGCTTGCGTGCGGCCCGACGATCTGCTGATCGCTTTCACCGCATTAGCAATGATTTCTGTATCCGTGTAGCCGGGGCAGACAGCGTTGACCGTAACGCCGGATTTCGCCAGTTCCAGCGCCAGCGCCTTGGTCAGCCCCACCACCGCATGTTTCGCGGCGACATAGGCGCTGACATAGCGATAACCCGTCAGTCCCGCCGTGCTGGCCACATTCACAATGCGTCCCCACCCGCTTTGCTTCATCTGGGGCAGCACGGCCCGAATGCCATGCACCGTCCCCATCAGATTGAGCTCGATGGTCTGCCGCCACGCGGCCAGACTGGTTTTCTCGAAAGACGCCGACGAAACGCCGCCGGCATTATTGACCAGAAGCTGCACCGGCCCGGACGTTTTCTGGGCATCATGCACCGCCGCGCCAAATGCGTCGGCGTCCGTCACATCGAAGGCCGCGACATGGGCGCCGTTGATGGCGCCGGCGGCGGCCTCCAGTGTCGCGTTGTTGCGCCCGGATAGGGTGACCTTCCAGCCGGACACGGCCAACGCACGCGCAATGGCCAGGCCGATTCCGCTTCCGCCGCCCGTAACCAATGCGTGTTTTCCGGTCCCCGCCACTTTCGGTTGTCTCCCTTGTGTCTGGACGAGCCTACCAGCAGGCCGTCTGACGATCGACACAGGAAGGAAGTATTTCTTTTTTGAAAAAAAGAAACAAAAAACTTCTATCTGTTGGGGCAACAGACAAAAGTTTTTTGGTTCTTTTTTTCAAAAAAGAACTGCTTCCTTGACCTTCCCCGTCGTCGGGTGGGCCCTGGCCTTCCAGGCGGTTAATCGGTAGGCGGATGGGTAAGCAACAAGCGCGAGCGCGGCATGGACCCGATTACCTTTACGCCGGCGAATTTCCTGTGGGCCTTCGAGGGCGGTGTCGCAACCGTCACCCTCAACCGGCCGGAACGCAAGAACCCGCTGACCTTTTCGTCCTACGCGGAACTGCGCGACATGTTCCGCGCGCTTTACCAGGCGCCCGCCGTGAAAGCCGTCATTATCCGCGGCGCGGGTGGCAATTTCTGCTCCGGCGGCGACGTGCATGAGATCATCGGCCCGCTGGTGAAAATGGACATGATCGGTTTGATGGATTTTACGCGCTTGACGGGCGATCTGATCAAGGCGATGCGTGGTTGCCCGCAGCCGATCATCGCCGCCGTGAACGGAGTCTGCGCCGGCGCCGGCGCGATCATGGCCATGGCGTCCGACATGAGGCTCGCCGCCGAGGATGCGAAAACGGCGTTCCTGTTCAATCGCGTCGGGCTCGCCGGATGTGACATGGGGGCGTGTGCTATCCTGCCGCGAATCATCGGGCAGGGGCGCGCATCGGAACTTCTGTTCTACGGCCGCAACATGAGCGCGCAGGAGGGCGAACGCTGGGGCTTCTTCAACAAGGTCGTGGCGGCGGCCGAACTCGATGCGGAAGCGGCAGACTGGGCGGCGCGCATTGCCGCGGGGCCATCCTTCGCCAACGGGATGACCAAGAACCAGCTCAATCAGGAATGGAGCATGAGCCTCGACATGGCAATCGATGCGGAGGCGCAGGCGCAGGCGATCTGCATGCGGACGCAGGATTTCGCACGGGCCTACAATGCTTTCGTCGCGAAAACGCGGCCGATTTTCGAAGGAAACTGACAATGCGTATCTTGCAACCCCAAGGCTGGCCGCGCCCGCGCGGATATGCCAACGGCATCGAGGCCGAAGGGCGAATGGTTTTCGTCGCCGGCCAGATCGGCTGGGACGAGCAGGGCGCCTTCCCCTCATCCGATTTCGCCGCGCAGTTTCGCCAGGCGCTTCTCAATACGCTTGCCGTTCTGAAGGAAGCGTCCGCCGGGCCCGAGCACGTTACGCGCATGACCTGGTACATCACCAGGCGCGACGAATACACCACCTCGCTCCCCCGGCTCGGGGCCGCCTGGAAGGAGCTGATGGGCCTCAATTATCCCGCCATGGCGGTCATCATCGTGGCAGGACTCATTGAACAGGAGGCAAAAATTGAAATCGAAACTACCGCGGTGGTTCCCGGCTGATGGGCAAACCGCTGAAGATCGCGGTGGTCGGCGGCGGACCGGGCGGGATGTATTTCGCGCTGCTGACCAAGAAGGCGCGGCCCGACTGGCAGATCGATGTATATGAGCAGAATCGCGCGGACGACACGTTCGGCTTCGGCGTGGTGTTCTCCGACGAAACGCTGGAAGAATTCCTGAGCCGTGATTCGGCGTCCTACACCGCCATCAAGGATGCGTTCGCCTATTGGGACGACATCATCATCCGTTACAGAGGCCGTGAGATGCGCTGCGGCGGCAACGGCTTCGCCGGCTGTTCGCGCCTCGTGCTGCTGAACATCTTGCAGAAACGCTGTGCGGCGGTTGGCGTCACGATCCATTATCAGGCGCCGGTTGACGATTTGACACGTTTTTCCGATTGCGATGTCATTGTCGCCGCCGACGGCAGCAACAGCCGCATCCGCGAAATGTTGCGTGAAAATTTCAAGCCGTCGCTGTCGCTGAAGGCGAATAAATTCACCTGGCTCGGCTCGACGCGGCCTCTCGATGGCTTCACATTCTTTTTCAAGCAGACCGCGCACGGCCTGATCTGCGCGCACACCTACCAATATGAACCGGGCCACTCTACCTGGGTGATCGAGACCAGCCCGCTTGTGTGGGCCGCGCTCGGTTTTGACAAGATCGGCGAGGACGCAAGCGCGCGCTTGCTGGAAACGATTTTTGCCGAAGAGCTTGAAGGCCATCCCCTCATTACGAACCGCTCGCTCTGGCGCAACTTCCCGCGCATCTTCTGTGAGCAATGGTGGCACGACAATATCGTGCTGCTGGGCGACGCCCAGGCGACGGCGCATTTCTCCATCGGGTCCGGCACCAAACTCGCGATGGAATCCGCCATCGCACTGTCCGATGCGCTGGTCGCGCACGGCGAACAATCGGTGCAAGCCGCGTTCGACGCTTACGACAAGGCGCGCCGCACCGACGTGCAGATCACGCAGCACAACGCCGATGTCAGCCTCGCCTGGTTCGAGCACATGGAGCGCTCGAACGACATGAAGCCGATGCAATTCGCCATGGTCGTGATGTGCCGCGCCAAGAGTATTACCTGGGATAATCTGCTGATCCGCGACCCGAACTTTGTGCGCGCCTTCGAGGACGAGTGGTACCAGACCTATTTCGAGGAAACCGGCATCGATTGCCGCAAAAGCCGCCCCACGCCGATGTTCACCCCGTTCAAGTTGCGCGACATGGCACTCGCCAACCGCGTGGTCGTCTCCCCCATGGCGCAGTATTCCGCGGCGGCCGGGGTGCCCAACGACTGGCACTTCACGCACTACGCTGCGCGCGCCCTGGGCGGACCGGGTCTGATGTATGTCGAAATGACCTGCCCGTCGGCGGACGCGCGCATCTCACCTGGTTGCACCGGCTTGTGGAACGATGTGCAGGAGGCCGCCTGGAAACGCATCGTCGATTTCATCCACCGGGAGTCCCCCGTCAAACTCTGCATGCAGCTTGGTCACGCCGGCCGTAAAGGCTCCACACAACTCGGGTGGGAGGATGCCGACCATCCGCTCCGCAACGCGGCGGACAATTGGCCGATCTATTCCGCATCGCCGCTGCCTTACGCCGAAGGCGTCAGTTCGCGTCCCGCAGAAATCGATCGCGCCATGATGGATCGGATCAAGGACGACTTTGTGCAGGCGGCGCGCCGCGCGGACCGCGCCGGCTTCGACATGCTCGAACTCCACTGCGCGCACGGCTATCTCTTCGCAAGTTTTCTGTCGCCGCTGACGAACCGGCGCACGGACGATTATGGAGGCGCCATCGAAAATCGCCTTCGCTATCCGCTGGACGTGTTCACGTCCATGCGCGCCGTATGGCCTGAAGGCAAACCCATGTCGATCCGAATTTCAGTCACCGATTGGGCGCCGGGCGGCATCACCGAGGACGATGTGCTCGCGACCGTGCGTGCCTTCGAGGCCGCAGGCTGCGATCTCGTCAGCGCCTCGTCGGGCCAGACCGTGCCGGAGCAAAAGCCCATTTACGGGCGCATGTATCAGGTGCAATTTGCCGAAAGCATCCGCAACGTCGCGCGCATCAAGACGATGGCCGTCGGTGCGATTACCGAGCCGTCGCAAATCAATACCATCATCGCCTGCCGCCGCGCCGATTTGGTCGCGCTGGCGCGGCCGCATCTAGCCGATCCTTATTTCACCTTACGTGCCGCCGCCTGGTATGGGGTCACCTCGCATTGGGTGCCCAAGCCCTATAGGCCCGGCGCGGCGCAGGCGCTGCGCGAGGCCAAACGCACACGGCAAAAGCAGGCAGAACTGCAACAGAAAGCAAAACCACGCCACAACTGAAAGAGCAAAAGTTTTTTGGTTCTTTTTTTCAAAAAAGAACAGCTTCCCTTCCCTAGAGCGGCTTCAGTCTGACTGGAAAATCGTCGGGTGCCCGTCGGGCCGCACTAGGTTGTTGTCTGCCAAGCATTTGTATCAGCCTCAAGTTGGGCGTCTCCATCGGGCGATGCCAGTCAGGCTGATAATGCTCTAATTCCGGATCGGCAGTATTTCATACAAATCGGTATGTCGCCGGCCCGCAAATCCCGAAAGAACATTGAGAGAACAACGCCGCCCCGACGCCGCCATGCATCCACAGCATGCCGCTCTTCGAGCGGCGAGAGAAAAATGGTGAGCTCGGTGGGAATCGAACCCACGACCCCATGATTAAAAGTCACGTGCTCTACCGACTGAGCTACGAGCTCACATTGCGGGCTGTAGAACGGCATGCAGCCGCCGGGGTCAAGCCCGGCGCGCCGCAGCCGCTCGTTTAAGCCGCGACTCGCATCGTCTTGATGCGGTCCGGCGCGCGAACCGACCCGCCGCCGCCTTCGCCGCGCTTCAGCCTGTCCACCAGCTCCATGCCCTCTGTCACCTGGCCCCAAATCGTGTATTGGCCGTCCAGGTGCGGGGCCGGCGCGAACATGATGAAAAACTGGCAGTTGGCGCTGTTGGGATTGCCGGTGCGGGCCGCGCCGACCGTGCCGCGTACGAATTTGGCCGACCGTGTGAATTCCGCCTGCAGATCCGGATGCGGACTGCCGCCAGTGCCGGTGCCGGTCGGGTCGCCGCCCTGCGCCATGAAGCCTTCGATAACACGGTGAAACGGCGTGTTGTCGTAAAACCCTTCGGCGCACAGTGTCTTGACGCGCTCGACATGCTTGGGCGCCAGGTCGGGGCGCAGCTTGATGACGACGCGGCCGGAATCGAGCTCCAGGTGGACTGTATCTTCGGGCATGGTGTTATTCCTCTACTTAGAAAAAGGCCAAGGGGCTCGGCCCCCTGGACCCCCGACGGCGTGCCGCCGCTGTCACTATTTAAGAAATGGGGTCTGGGGCCTCAGGCCCCAGCGGGGTCCAGGGGCGGAGCCCCGGCCTTATTTTTTTAACTGGGGTCAGAAGCCAACCGCATCTTCACGATCTTGTCCGGCCCCTGCACAATACCGCTGTCCCCAGCCCCACGCTTGATCTTATCAACAAACTCCATCCCCGAAACAACGTTCCCCCAAATCGTGTACTGCCCATCAAGGCTGGGATTCGCCGCGAACATGATGAAAAACTGACTGTTCGCCGTGTCCGGATCGCTCGTCCGCGCCGCCCCCACGGCGCCACGCACAAAATGCGCCGTGCCGCTGAATTCCGCCGGAACGTTCGGGTATTTGCTGCCGCCCTCCCCCGTCCCGGTCGGATCGCCGCCCTGCGCCATGAATCCATCGATCACCCGATGGAACGGCGTGCCGTCATAAAAATGCTCGTGGCAGAGCTGCTTGACCCGCTCTACCATCTTCGGCGCCAGGTCCGGCCGCAACCTTATCACCACACGCCCATAGGTCAGGTCGAGATTGATCGTATCGTTCGGATCTAGCTTTGCCGGCGGCGTCGAATCTTCCGCAAAAGCCGGCCCGGCCAGGCACAGCGCGGCCGCGATTGCAATCAGCGTTCGTCTTTGCATTGTTGCTACTCTCCCTTGGTTGCCCGCACCCGGGCCGTCGTACGCTCCAGCGTCAACGCCGGCACGAAACTCGATATGTCGCCGCCTAGCTGCGCAACTTCCTTCACAAAACGCGACGAAATGAACTGGTGATGTTCACTCGCCATCAAAAACACCGTCTCGATCTTGCCATCCAGCCGGTAATTCATGCCCGCCATCTGAAACTCGTAATCGAAATCGGAAACCGCCCGCAACCCGCGGATAATCATCGTGGCGTTGCTGGCCCTGGCAAACTCAATGAGCAGCGTATCGAAACTCACCACGGCAATCGGAATGCCCACGCGCTGCGCCACCGGCGCGCATTCATCGCGCACCAATGCTACCCGGTCATCAACATCGAACAAAGGCCCCTTGCCGATATTCCGCGCCACCCCAACCACCAGCCGATCCACCAGCCGCGCCGCGCGCCCGATAATATCGAGATGCCCGTTCGTCACCGGATCGAACGTGCCGGGATAAAGCCCGATGCGCTCAGGCATTCTCAGGTCCGCCCTCATCACCCTGCGGTTCACCCTCGTGCGCCGCATCCGCATCCGCCGCCGAAGCATCCGGCGTCTCAACCGCGCCGTCATCTCCGCTGCCGGAATCCTCCAGTACCGGGAACACGCTGGTCACCTGCTCCCCGTCCGCCATCCGGAACAATGTCACACCCATCGACTGCCGCGCCGTAATCCTCACCTGGTCGGCCGGCACGCGAATGAGCCGCCC
>CAJCIS010000176.1 GCA_903970435.1 Acidobacteriota bacterium
ACCCTGGCCAGGCACCGCCCCTATCGCCGGTACCGGCGCAGGCGCCTTTGGAAGTGGCCGAAGCCGTCCCCCCGCCGCAAACTTTGCCGGGCAGCCAGGTCTGGCAGGCCCCCCTGCCGGCGCCCGAGATGGCGCCACAACCCGCGGCACCCGCCCAGACGATCGCGCCGCCGCCGCCGCCCGCCAGTGTGCCTCAAAGGGTCCCGCAGATGGTCGCGCAAGCGGAGCCGCGCATGGTTCTTGTGCGGACCAAGCTGCCGCCGCGTCAGGCGCAATCGCGCTTTGCCCTGATCCCCAGCGCCTACGCCGATACGCCCGTGCACAACTATGCCGACGTGCGCTGGGGCGTTCAGGTTGGCGCATTCGGCAATCCCGCCCAGGCGCACGAAGTTGCCGACACGGCGCGCACC
The DNA here is from genome assembly GCA_903970435.1 of Acidobacteriota bacterium. Taxonomy (GTDB): domain Bacteria; phylum Pseudomonadota; class Alphaproteobacteria; order Acetobacterales; family Acetobacteraceae; genus CAJCIS01. Next base: position 411 of record CAJCIS010000176.1, read on the forward strand.
ATCGCGCCGGCCCAGCTTCGCCCCGCGCACACCGTCGTCGCCGTCGTATCCCATGCGGATGGCAGAACCTTCTACCGCGCCCGCCTGGTCGGCATGACCGAACCCGCCGCCGACATCGCCTGCCGCACCCTCACCTATCACCAATGGCAGTGCGTCGCCGTCCCCCCCGGGGGATAAAAGGCGCCCTGACGGTCATCTGACGCGTATTTCCGCCGCGCCGGTGCTCACGGCCGAAAAGGCCGCTCCGCTCCGGTGTTCGTAAGTCCACGCCAGCCGAGCCGCCGGGCCGCCTTTTGAAACGGGCTCTAACAACTTACGATTCAAAAGTTTTTTATTCCTTTTTTCAAAAAAGAACTACGTAACCTCCGAATGCCCCCCGCCGCCGACCTGCTCGCTTGGTATGACCATAACCGCCGCCGCATGCCCTGGCGTGCGCTGCCCGGCGAAAACCCGGACCCGTACCGCGTCTGGCTAAGCGAAATCATGCTGCAGCAAACCACCGTCACTTCCGTCATCCCCTATTTCGAACGGTTTGTGGAACGTTTCCCCACCGTCCAGGCGCTCGCGGGAGCCGAAGAGGGCGCGGTCATGGCCGCCTGGGCGGGGCTCGGCTATTACGCCAGGGCGCGCAACCTGCATGCCTGCGCCCGGGCGATCGACGCTCAGGGCGGCCAATTTCCGCACACCGTCGAAGCCCTACGGGCCCTCCCCGGCATAGGGCCCTACACAGCCAACGCCGTCGCGGCGATCGCTTTCGGGGTGCCGGTGGTGCCGGTGGACGGCAATGTCGAGCGCGTGGCGGCGCGCATTTTCGCCATCGAAACCCCCCTGCCGGCGGCCAAGCCAGCCCTCGCGCAGGCTGCGGCCAGCCTGAACCACGAAGCCGCCGCCCAATCCCGCGCCTCGGATTTCTGCCAGGCGCTGTTCGACCTCGGCGCCACCATCTGCACACCGCGTCCGGCCTGCGGCCTATGCCCCTGGAGCGCCCACTGCCGGGCCCGCCGCGCCGGTATTGCAGAGCAATTGCCCCGTCGCACCGCCAAGCCAGCCCGCCCCGTGCGGCACGGCGCGCTGTTCTGCCTGCAGGACGAAGCGGGCCAGATCCTGCTCCGCCGCCGGCCGCCGCACGGTCTGCTCGGCGGCATGACCGAACTTCCCGGCACTGCCTGGCGCGACGCCCCGTTCGGCGCCGACGAGGCCACCCAGGCAGCGCCGATGCAAGCGGCCTGGCGACAAGCCGGACGGGTGCGCCACGTCTTCACCCATTTCGAGCTTTTCCTCGACGTTTATGCCGCGACGGTCCCCACGATTGATGCCGACGGCTTCTTGCGGCCGGCGACCAGGCTAGCCGGCGAGGCCTTGCCGAGCGTCATGCGGAAATGCCTGGAAATTGCGCGCCAACCGGCCGCGCATTCCGTACCTCGAGCCCGCCCACGATGAGTCCTTACCTGCTTGTGGCCGTCGGCGGCGCATTGGGCAGCGTCGGGCGATACGGGCTCGCCCTGTCGGTCGCACGGGCGACCGGCCCGGGTTTTCCCTTTGGTACCGTCATCATCAACATTGTTGGCAGCTTCATGATCGGCTGGTTTGCCGAGTTCACGGCCGTTTACGGCCGCCATCCCGCGGGTGAACCGGCGCGCGCCTTCGTCATGGCCGGCCTGTGCGGCGGTTTTACCACTTTCTCCGCCTTCAGCCTGCAAACCATCGATCTGCTGCGCGCAGGCCAGACCACGCGCGCCATCGCAAACGTGGTGGCGTCCGTTGTGCTATGCCTGGCAGCGACAGCACTGGGCATGCGTCTCGCCAACTCATAGGAAATCCGAAATGTCCATAGACACAGCACACGCGCCGGATTGGACCATTCCGCAAGACTGGGAGGGCTACACCGCGGCCGACCACGCCACCTGGACCACATTGTACGAACGCCAGGCCGCACTGCTGCCGGGCCGCGCGTGCAACGAATATCTCGCCGGCCTGCGCGCGCTGGACATCTCTCGCGGCATCCCCGATTTTCGCCTCTTGTCGGATAAGCTCCTCGCCCTCACCGGCTGGCAGGTCGTTGCTGTTCCGGGGCTGGTGCCGGAAGACATATTTTTCGACCATCTCGCCAACCGCCGCTTTCCCGCCGGCAACTTCATCCGCCGGCCGGACCAGCTGGATTACCTCGAGGAGCCGGACGTGTTCCACGACGTGTTCGGCCATGTCCCCATGCTGACCGATCCGGTGTTCGCCGACTACATGCAGGCCTACGGCCGGGGCGGCCTGCGCGCCATGCAATTCGGCAGGCTGCCGAACCTGGCGCGCCTGTATTGGTACACCGTGGAATTCGGCCTGCTGCGCACCGACGCGGGGCTGCGCATCTACGGCGCCGGAATCGTTTCGTCCGGTGGGGAAAGCCGCTTCGCGCTGGATGACCCCTCGCCCAACCGGATCGGCTTTTCGCTGCGCCGCGTGCTGCGCACACCGTATCGCATCGATGATTTCCAGCAGGTCTATTTCGTCATCGAAAGCCTGCCCGCGCTGCTGGACGAAACCGTCAATACCGATTTCGCCCCCCTGTATGAGGAACTTGCCAATTTGCCGGATATTCCGATTGCTGCCATCGAACAGACCGACCACGTCTATACGCACGGCACGCAACATTACGCCGCCGCGCATTGAGGAACACGGAACAACGGCGCGCCTTGCAACAGCAAAAGTTTTTTGGTTCTTTTTTTCTAAAAAGAACGACTTCCTTCGCCTTTTCCTATCCTACGGGTAGTATGACACATGCGCATCGTCGGCCTAATGAGCGGCACATCGCTGGACGGCGTAGACGCGGCCTTGCTGGAAACCGACGGCGACCGCGTGGTTCGCCCCGGCCGCGCGCTAACACATCCATTTACGCCAGCCCTGCGCGCCGCGTTGCGCACTCTACTCGATCGCGCCCCTGCCCTGGCGTCCGACGATCCCGCATTGCTGCAAACGCAACGGGAATTAACCCTGCACCATGCCGAAGCCGTGCGTGCGCTGGGCGAGAACGCCGATCTGCTCGGCTTTCATGGACAGACAATCCTGCACCGGCCGGCGCAGAAACGAACCTGGCAGATCGGCGACCCGGCCTTGCTGGCACGCGAAACAAACCTGCCGGTGGCCTTCGATTTCCGCAGCGCGGACATAGCCGCCGGCGGCCAGGGCGCGCCCTTCGTGCCGGCCTATCACGCCGCCCTCGCGGCCGGCCTGGAAAAACCCGTCGCCGTTCTGAATATTGGCGGCGTCGCCAACATCACCTATATCGCCGCCGACGGATCGTTGCTGGCCTGCGATACCGGTCCCGGCAACGCGCTGCTCGACGATTATTGCGCGCGCCATCTGGGCGAACCAATCGACCGCGATGGCCGCCTCGCGCGCGCCGGCACCCCGCACGAGGCGACGCTCTCCACGCTCCTGTCGCACCCATATTTCGCCCGCCCCGCGCCCAAATCACTCGACCGGCAGGATTTCAGCCATGCCCTGCCGTTGATCGAAACATTATCGCCCCCCGACGCGGCCGCCACGCTGGTCGCCTTCACCGCCCGGTCCGCCTTGGCGGCGCCCTGGCCCGCGCCGCCGGTGAGAATCTTGGTCACCGGCGGCGGCCGCCACAACCCGGCCATCATGCAGGCGCTGCGCGCCTACGCTCCCTGCCCCGTGGCGCCGGTGGAAGACGCGGGCTGGGATGGGGATGCGTTGGAAGCGCAATGTTTCGCCTACCTTGCCGCGCGGGTGGTGCAGGGATTGCCGCTCAGCTATCCGGGGACGACCGGGGTTGCGGAACCTACTGCGGGCGGACAAATCCTGAGGCCGTAAAGAAGGAAGCAGCTCTTTTTTGAAAAAAAGAACCAAAAAACTCTTGCTGTTCGGACGCGCTCTGGGCTTGAAAGCGGCGTTGCGACGGCAACTTGTGCGCGTCGGGCGCGTGCTGAACGAGGATTTGCGCGTAGCCACAGATACGCCTGCGCGTATATCACGCGAAACGATCGCTGCGCATTATCTGCGCGGCGCGGGACTTGAAATTGGTGCCTTGCACCGTCCGTTGCGCATGCCGCCGGGCGCCTTGGTGCGCTTCGTGGACATGGCGCCAGCCGAGACACTTCGGAACCGCTTTCCCGAAGTGGGACATGTCACGTCGCCGGATATAGTCGATGATGGGGAAACGCTGAGAACGATCGCGGATGCGTCGCAGGACTTCGTGGTGGCCAACCATTTCCTGGAACACACGGAAGACCCGTTCAGCACCTTGCGAACATTCCTGCGCGTGTTGAAGCCCGGCGGCTTTATCTTCATGGCCATTCCCGACAAGCGCTGGACATTCGATGCGCCACGCCCCGTCACCGATCTTGCCCATCTTCTACGTGATTATCGCGAAGGCCCGGAAACCTCGCGCTCCGGCCACTACGATGAATGGCTTCGTATTATCGACGGATTCAGCGGCGATGTTCTGGAGGAGCGCCGCGCAGCCTTCATCCGCGATCGCGTGAACATTCACTTTCATGTCTGGACCATCGATGAAATGAGCGAAATGTTCGCGGCAGCCCGACGCGAGCTCGCGCTCCCGCTCGAAATCAAACTCTGCTACGCCGATCCCCCAAACCTGGAAGTGGTCTGGGTATTGCAGAAGGAAGGCACCTTATAAGTAAAAGTTTTTTGGTTCTTTTTTTCAAAAAAGAACGACTTCCTTTTCTTCTTCACTCCGCCAAAAATCCCCGCACCGGCCCCAACGCCCGCGCCGGCGCCTCCTCGAACGGAACATGCCCCAGTCCCGGCAGCGCCACCAGTCGCGCGCCAGGAATGGCTTTCAAATAATCCTGCGCATTGCCGAACGGAATCATCCCGTCACGCTCGCCCCACAGCAGCAATGTCGGTGCGGTGATTCGATGCAGCATCGGTTCCGGGGGCTGCAATTCCACCTGCTCCATGCGCGCAATCATGGCGCGGCGCACGCCGGGCGCCAGCATCATGTCGCGATAACGCGTCACCACTTCATCGGTCAGCAGCGCGGGATTGCCATAGGCGGCTACCAGGTTCATGCGAACCAGAAACGACTTCAGAACGTACGGCAATAGGCGCACCAAAGCCGGCACCTGCGGCCGCTTGCCATATTCGAAGCCTGGGCTTTCGTACCCGTCCGGCGAAATGAGCACCAGCCGATCCACCCGCTGGGGGTAAGTCGCGGCGAACAACCACGCAAGCTTGCCACCGAGCGAATTGCCGATCAGCGTGGCACGCTGCACCTGCAGGGCATCCATCAACCCGGCCAGAATTGCCAACGCCCGCGCATCGGAATAATCGCCGGTGGGATCGGCGCCCGTCAGCCCAAATCCCGGCAAGTCGAACCGCACGACACGATAGCTGGCCGAAAGGGTTTCCGCCCAGGGCTCCCACGTGTGCAGGCTGGCGCCGAACCCGTGCAGCAGGATCAGTGCCGGCGCATCAAGCGGGCCGGTATCGCGAATATGCAGCCGCACACCATCAACAACCAGAAAGCGGCTTGGCGGCGCGGCGTATTTCGCCTCCAGCACCGCCCGCGACGCATCCGGCGTGTAGAGCCACCATGCGGTGCCCAGCACGGCCGCGCCGGCCAGCAGCAGCAAGGCAGCGGTGAGTCTCATGCCGCTATCAAAACAGTGTGTATCCGCCGTCGATGACGAAGCTGTCTCCGGTATGCCACCGCGACGCATCGCTCATCAGGTACACGGCAATGCCGGCGAAATCGTCCGGCGCGCCCCACCGCCGCATCGGCATGCGCGGCATCACCGCACCGGAAAAACGCGGCTCGGCGAACAATTTCTCCGTCATCTCGGTCTCGACCCAGCCCGGCAGAATGGCATTGGCGCGAATACCGTGCCGCGCATATTCCACCGCCAGCGCGCGGCACATTGAAATGACCGCGCCCTTCGTGGCGCCGTAATGTTCGTTGCGCGCCGCCCCCATGATCGCCGCCATGCTCGACGTGCCGACCAACGCGCCGCCGCCGCCGCGGGCCACCATGTGGCGCGCCGCCGCCCGAAACGTATAGAACACCCCGTCCAGGTTGATCTTCATCACGCTGTCCCACGCCTCGTCCGTCATGGTGGCAAAGCCCGTGGTGTGGCCGCCCCCGACGCCCGCATTGGCGAAACAGCCATCTACCCGCCCCAGCGCCGCCAGC
>CAJCIS010000177.1 GCA_903970435.1 Acidobacteriota bacterium
CTTGCGCAGTTCGCCGGCCAGGTCGAGCACGGCCTTGGTAGCCTCCCGTAGTTGCTTGTTCTGAATGTCCATGCGATCCAGCTCGATGATCCGCGCCGGGGAGGGTTTTCCGGCGCGCCAGCGGGCGATTTGCTGGCTGTATATGGCGGCGAACTCCATTTGCTCAGCATGCACCTGTTCAACCCGGTCAATCGTGGCGTCGTCGAGGACATGGGGGCGGTCCTTTGCTTTGGTGAGCGTGCCCAGGTGCTCGCGCGTTTCGGTCAGGGACGTAGAAATCATGGAGGCGATCAGCGGTATTTGGCTGATTGGCTGCCAGTTCACCGGTTCGGTTTTTGCCAATGGGGAATATCCTCTCGGTCAGGCCATGACGGGTTCGGGCGCGGCATCACTGCGCCGGCGGGGAGACTGGAAGTAGCTGCCATTTGGAATGACATGGGCGTGGACCAGCGGCGAGACGCGCGCCAGATCCTCGTCTTCCACCACATGCCCAGAGGACCGGAGTTGATCGACGATGCGGGCGATATGGACAGTGTTCCAGACCAGCACAGCATTCGACAGGAGGCTGAGGCAGCTTGCCTTGTTCATGACTTCCTCGTAGTCGCCGGAGCGGAAGGTGCCCCAGTTCGCAAAGAACAACGACTTTGCGAGGGCGTGACGGAATTCGCCGCGATTGAGCTGCAGCTGGATAGCGTCACGCAGTTTCTCTTCCTGGATGTAGCGGAGAATATGCAACGTTTTTATCAGCCGCCCGAGCTGGCTGAGGGCGCCGGCGAGGCGGTCAGATGCGCTGGCGTTCACCAGGCGTTGCATCACGACATGAGCCGGTGTCAGGCGGTCCTTCAGCGATGCCGCCAGGCGGACCAGCTGATCCCACTGTTCAAGGATCAACTCGATGTTGATGCGGCCTCTGAACAGCGGCTGCAGGGCGCCATAATCGGCATCGCGGTCGATGCGGCTGAGCACCTGGTCCGGCAAGTCTTTCAGCCTGGGCATGAAGTTGATGCCAAGCAGCGCGCAGAGCGCAAAGAGATGTTCAGTAAAGCCGTTAGTATCCGACGTATGTTCGCGGATCGCGAGGCCGGTGTCGTTGTCCAGAATGCCGCTGAGCACATAGCCGGCCTCGCGCGGCCCGCACGATATAGCCTGTGTGCCGTAAACGCTGTCCTGGTCGGAGGTGTGCGTGTAGAGTTGCAGCACATGCTCGTAATAGCCGAAATACCGCGGGTAGAGGCTGCCGAGGAGGCTGCGCCGCTCAACGGCAAAGCGCTGGCCATCGGAGGAGGAGCGGGTTCCGTCACCCCAGATGCAGCTCAGTTTCAGGCCGTGGTGGTGATTGACCAGAATGGTGTTGGCGGCCTTGATCGTGGCATCGCGCAGGAACCAGCGGCTGGTGTCCTGCAACGCCTCTGCTGTAAGCGTATCGACGCTTTGGCTCATCGCGGCCAAACCAAGATTGGTGCCGTGTGCGATGACCGTGGCGAGCAATGAACGGTGAAGATCGGCACTGCGCGGCTGGTAGCCGCCGAGCGGCTGGAAGGCGCTCATGAACCGGCACCATTCATCGACATCCTGCAGCAGGTCTTCGATCCGCACGCGGGGCAGGCTGGCGGCGATGGTTGCGCGCAATTCGAGCACCGCGCGTGAGATTGCCAGCGCATCCCGCTTCTTGAGTTTCAACCGGCCGTTGACGATGGATGCGAAGCGGTTGGTGGGCAGGCCCTGTTCGGCGGCACGTGCCGCGGCTTCAAATTCCGCCTTCAGTTTGTCGATGAATGCCTGCCCGTCGAGGGGCAGCGCCAAGCGTTGATACGCCTCCTGCTTGTTCTTCCGCCAGCTCTCATCGTCATAGACCAGGTTCCAGAACGAGACATGCTCGCGGCTCTCCGCCAGGAACAGGCTACCGGCGCGCAGGGCGTCGCGAACGGCAAAGGCAAGTGAGATTTCCCAGATGCCGCGATCGAGGTGTTTGCCTGTCTTGCCGTCCGTGACCAAGTGGGGGCGCCAGTCCGCCTGCACAAAGCCGTACGGATCGTCCACCGTCAGGGCGGTCCGGGTGCCGGCGTCGAGGGCGCGTTGGATTTCTATAGCCCCGAGCAATGGCTCGCTCCCCGCCGCGGCTTTGAACGGCAGGGCAAAGAAGGCCGGCAAATATTGGCGCAGCGTGCTGTAGCGGGCGAGCATCGCGTCGAGGTGGCCGCGGGCTTCCAGCCTTTCATAGGCGCGGCACGCCGCGGCGGCTTCCACCAAGGCCGGCGTGCCCAGCGCATCGCGGAAGGTATCGAGCGTTTGCCCGCCATCGGCCGCGACCAAATCATCGATGGCGCCGAGCACGCGCTGTAAACCGTCGCGGGCGCGGCGTTGCAGAGGTTTGCGCTGCTTCTCGACGGCATTGCGCGAGAGGCGGTTCATGCCGGTCAGAAACTGATCGTTCATTTCCACGATCTGATCGATCAGCGTCTTGCGGGCTTCGAGCAGGTAGCAGGCTACCAACGCGTCCCGCTTTGGCTTGGCAAAACGGCGCAGATCGCCGGCATCGTAGCGCCGCCCAAGTTGCCCGAGCTGTCGAATAACATTTGGATCAATCTCTTCAAGACCCGCGCCTGTGCCGACCAGTTGTTCGACAAGCCGCAGCCGGACAATGTCTCCCTTGATGACCCCGGCATTGGCTGATTTCGGATAGTCCTTTAGCCGGAACAGGCTTGAGCGTGCATCTCCTTCCGGTACCTCAAGTAACAGATCAATATCTGCCCGCAGTTTCTCTGGCAGCCGCTTGGATATCGTTGCAAAGAGATCGTGCGTTGTGTTGGCGACGACCGAGGCAACGATACGTTCGAGCGTGCTGGCGCCAGGTAAAACCACGAGCCAACTACGCAGCTTTTCTTCGGCTTGAACCAGTAGTTCGGAGGCGTTACGTCCCTCGATTGCACCCGCACGCAACCAGTCACGCAATTTCTCTTCCGCGGCCTTATCAAAGCGGCTCAGGCCCAGATGACGGCGAATCCGTTGTGCCTGGACCCGTTCCGCCGGCTCGCGCCCTGAACGGTCCAGGAATAGCACCGGTGGCAAGCCAAGCTGACGCGACAGATGATTGACAATCTTGATCGGAGCCTGCCGGTAGTCGTCCAGGAAACGCCCCTGGGCCCGCACCACGCAGAGTTGCAAGGCAAAGCGGCGGCGCTGGTCCGCACCCCGGCACAGGGCCACCGCGGCCAGGTCCTCGGGCGTCAGGCTCCAATGCCGCGCCAGCTCGTCCTCGCCAGGGTCTGCTGGAATGGTTGCCCGCCGCCGGGCCTGGCTGGTGGCCGTCGCAGAATCACCCACCAACATTGAGATGCGATCGCTCCAGATCAGCCGCGAGGTCGTCGCGCGATGGTCGCGTATAAATGGCCGTCGTGTCGAGTGACTCGTGGCCAAGCAGGCTGGCAAGATCAACCAGCTTGCCGGGATTGTCGCGCAGGTAACCGAGGGCGAAGGTGTGCCGCAGCGTGTGGGCCGAAACCGCAACGCGCTTCAGCCGGGCGCGGCGGGCTACGCTCGCGATCACGGCCTGGATCGTGCGCACCGGCATTGCCGTGTTGCGGCTGCTGACGAACAGGGCTGCCTTCTTATCTTTGCTGGGTGAACCACGCTCTTCCAGGAATTGCCTGAGCGCGCGCCGCACTGTTGCATTAAGGGGAACATCGCGTGCCTTCAGCCCCTTGCCCTGCCGGACACGTACGCTGCCGGAGCGGTCGCTCATGGTGATATCGGCAACCTGCAAGGACGCAACTTCGCCGACACGCAGTCCTGCCTGCAGCAGGAGTTGGACTATCGCATAATTCCGCGCCGCTAGCCCGTGCGAAGAGGCGCCAGCGGCGCGCAGTAAGGCATGAACTTCGACATCCGTCAGACCAGCAGGCTGCTGGTTGCGCACCATGCGCATCGGACGCACATCCCGCGCGGCGTCAGTCGCCAAAGACCCGGCGGCTTGCGCCCAACGGCATAACCGGCGCAACGCATCTAACCGGCGATTGACCGTGGCAGGCCGCCGGCCGGAGGCGACCATATGCTGCCGGTAGGCAATCAGATCGTACCCAGCCAGCCCCTCGACGGTGAACGGAGCATCTTGGGCGCTTTGATGCCAGGCGAGGAAGTGCTGCAGGTCGTAACGGTACCCGCGCAGCGTTGCGGGCGCGAGGTCGTCTTTGGCCAGACTGGCGAGAAAGGCCGCCATCCAGTCCGATCCGCCGGCCTTAGCCGCCGATGTTTGTATTGCACGCAAAGTCATCCCCCGCGTTAGCACCCCGGTTTATTGCGTGCAAGAATCCCCTCAAGATGCCTATATCGCGTGCAACATAAATTGCATGCCATGATTGCACGCAATAAACCGCCGGTCCGTATCGAAGCCGGACTAAATCCAGGCCCTGCGGCTCAAATTTGCAGGAATTTTGTCTTTGTTCACGTTTCTTACCGTACGTTTTCGCACAGATGGGCCTTCCGCCCCACGTCATGCGCGCAGTGATCCAAACGATTAGGTAACGAAAGCGCGGCGGCCGGGCGCCCGCGCGGGGCGGTCTGCCCGAGTTTACGACCGGGTCTGACTGGCGGAAAAGGCCGGTCATACCGAGTTTACAACGCGGGATGACCTAGGATAAAGGCCGGTCATACCGAGTTTACAACCTGGGATGACCAACAATATGTCCGAGACTGACCCCGTTGATAGCGTCGGGCCGTGGACCATCAAAGCCGTGGCGAAGGCGACCCGCGACGCGGTGACCAATGCCGCCAGGCGGGAGGGGCTGACGGTGGGACAATGGCTTGAGCGGCGCGTTGCCGAGTGGGAGGACGCCGGCAGCCCGGTTGCCAGGCCGCAGCCGAGGGTCAATCTCGGAGAGCTGGCGCAAGTGATGGAGGCGGCCCGCGCCCTGGCCGGTGATGCGACCGTCACGGTGCCGCCGCAGCTCGCGAAAGATGCGTTGAGCATGGTCCGGCTGGCGATCCGCCAGGCCAAGGGGTTGCCGCCGCCGGGGCGCCGTCGCGACAAGCCGAACCAAGCGGCAATCGAGGGTTAAGCGGCCCCAGCTCGGTCATCCCGCGTTGTAAACCCGGTATGACCGGCCTTTTCCGTCAGTCATACTGGGTCGTAAACTCAGGCAGACCGCCCCGCGCGGGCGCCCGGCCGCCTCGCGAGCCGCCGCATAAGCGGTGTCATGGGAAAGCCAGGCCCTGCCCCCCCATCTCCAAGATTCGGCGTCCCTCTTTCGCTGTGACTCGGCGGCGACCCTACAGGCGGGCGGGGATGTTCGCGGTTTCGAAATACACGGCGACGATCACCGGCGCCGGATCGGTCTGATAGGCAATCCAGTAGCGCCCCGAC
>CAJCIS010000178.1 GCA_903970435.1 Acidobacteriota bacterium
CAAAAAAGAACTACTTCCTTGCTTCCTTCCCTATTCACCCGCCCGCACCGCCGGCAAAGCCGAAAACCCCGCCGCATCCTCAATCACCTGCGACACCGCAAACACCGTCTCCTCATCGAACGGCCGCCCGACCACCTGCAACCCCAACGGCAGCCCCTGCCCATCCAGCCCCGCCGGCACCGACATCCCCGGCACCCCCGCCATGCTCGCCGGCACGGTAAAAACATCGTTCAAATACATCGCAATCGGATCATCCATCTTCTCGCCCTGCGCGAACGCCGCCGTCGGCGCCGTAGGCGTCAACAACGCATCCACGCGCGCAAAAACATCGGTGAAATCTTTCAAAATAAGCGCCCGCACCTTCTGCGCCCGCAAGTAATACGCATCGTAATAACCGGCCGACAGAACGTAGGTCCCGATCATGATGCGCCGCTTCACCTCATCACCAAACCCCGCGGCCCGCGTGCGTTCATATAGATCAATTAAATCCACCCCATCCTGCCGCACCCCAAACCGCACCCCATCATATCGCGCCAGGTTCGAAGAAGCCTCCGCCGGCGCCACAATGTAATAGGTCGCCAGCCCATATTTCGTATGCGGCAACGAAACATCGACAATCTCCGCCCCCGACTCCCGCAACCACCCCAGCCCCTTCTGCCAAAGAAGTTCTACCTCCGCATTCATGCCATCCATGCGGTATTCAGCCGGCACCCCAATGCGCAGCCCGCGCACACCTCGCCGGCACGCCGCGACATAATCCGGCACCGGCCGCTCCACGCTCGTGCTGTCCTTCGGATCGAACCCCGCCATGCTGCCCAGCAATAACGCACAATCCGCCACGCTGCGCCCGAACGCCCCTGCCTGGTCCAGCGAACTCGCGAACGCCACAATCCCCCACCGGCTGCACCGCCCATAGGTCGGCTTTATCCCCGCAATGCCGCAGAACGAAGCCGGCTGCCGGATCGACCCCCCCGTATCGGTCCCCGTCGACCCCATCGCCATCCGTGCCGCCACCGAAGCCGCCGACCCGCCGGAAGATCCCCCCGGCACCAGCGCCACGTTACTCCCACGCCGCTGCCAAGGATTCTGCACCGACCCATACGCCGAGGTCATATTCGAAGACCCCATGGCAAATTCATCGAGATTGGCCTTGCCCAGAAACACCGCGCCATCCCGCAACAACTGCGCCGACACCGTACTCTCATACGGCGGCACGAAATTCCCCAAAATCCGGCTGCCCGCCGTCGTCCGCACCCCCGCCGTGCAAAACAGATCCTTGATCGCCAGCGGAATCCCCGCCAACGGCCCCGCCGACCCATCCGCCAGCGCCCGATCGGCCGCTTCCGCCTGCCGCAAAGCCAGCTCCGGCGTTTCCGTAATGAACGCATTCAGCCGCGGGTTCAGCGCCGCCACCGCGTCCACATGCGCGCCCACCAGTTCCCGCGCCGAAAAATCCCGCCGCCGCAGCCCCGCCGCCGCGCCCACAATCGAGAGGTCGCACAACATTATTCAACCACCTTCGGCACCGCGAAAAATTCCCCCGCCCGATCCGGCGCATTGGCCAATATTTTCTCCGCCTGCCCGCCATCGGTCACTGCATCGGCCCGCATGCGCAACGCTATCTGCGCCCCCCCCGTCAGCGGCGCCACACCCTCCACATCCACTTCCGACAATTGTTCGATCCACCCCAAAATCCCGTTCAGCTCCCCTTGCAGCCGCGCCACCTCCCCCTCCTCCAGCCGGATGCGGGCAAGCCTGGCGATGCGCCGAACGGTCGCGGGATCGAGCGACATGGGTGGATTATTCCTCAAAGGTGTGGGCCGGGCTGGCCCGCCCGCCGCGCCAGGACGATAACGGCGCGCATGTCCCTGTTCAACCGCACCCCGCCATGATCCTCGCGCTTCCCGACCTGCTGGCCCAACTCGCCCCCCGCCAGCGCCTGCTCGGCATCGACCCCGGCAGCAAAACCATCGGCATCGCCCTCTCCGACGTCTCCCTCGGCCTCGCCAGCCCCTTCGGCACGCTCAAACGCGGCCGCCTCACCGTCACCGCCGCCGAAATCCTCGCCATCGCCCGCCGCGAGCGTGTCGGCGGCCTGGTCGTCGGCTTCCCTCTCTCCATGGACGGCACGCTAGGCCCCTCGGCTCAAGCCGCCCGCGACTGGACCCGCGCCCTCTCCGACGCCACCCGCCTCCCCGCCGCCCTGTGGGACGAACGCCTCTCCACCGCCCGCGTGACCGAAATGCTCATCGAGGAAGCCGACCTGGGCCGCCGCCGCCGCGCTGCCGTCGTCGACCGCATGGCCGCCGCCCACATTCTCCAATCCGCCCTGGATTCGATCCAAGGTTTACTGGACGCAAGCGCCGCTTTAGGCCAAAACCCGCCCGCCTAGACACGCCCAGGCACTCCCTCCCATAGGCTCGCCACGGCCACCGGAAATACACATGCTCCGAACTGAAATTTTGCGCGGCCTCTCCACCCTCATGGCGGCCGTGGAGTCCAGCGACGTCCTCTCCGTCACCGACCGCGTCTATCGCGACCTAACCCGCCAATCCGGCGAGGTGCACATGCCGGAGCTCCTCACCGCCTATCAAAAATTCCTGCTCGCCTACAGCAACTTCGGCCCCACCGAAAAGCAGCTGATGGAGCATCTCGAAATCAGCGACTACGCGTCGGCCGACTGGTGGTCCATCGTCATCGCCGCCGCCGGCGGCGCCTCCAAAACGCCCGACGCCGCCGCCACCATAGGCCGCGCCGCCTTCCGCCTCCGCTTCGTCATGGACTATCTGCCCTCCGTCGCCGGCATGCTGCGGCGCGACTCCGCCACCGGCCCCAGCACGCTGATGGTCGTGCTGCCGGAAGAAGCCGGCAAATTCTCCAGCCCCGCGCGCATCATCACCGCCCTCGAATCAATCTCGATGCTCTACGAAGCCACCGCCGAAATGAACGTGCAATCCAGCACCGACCTGGTCGTCACCGGCTGCGATTCCGGCAAGGACAAGCTGTTCGAATTCCAGGGCACCCCCGACCTGATTGCCAAGCTGAAGGAATTGCTGCTCGATCTGTGGGACAACGCTATCTACTACCGCGAGAAAAAATTCGCCGAGCGCCAGGATCTCATCGCCAAAAACCTGCCCGTCCTGGTGCAAATCGCCGGCCTGGAAGAAAAAAAGCAGATGCAACCCGAGCGCGCCGAGCTCCTGCGCCGCAAGTTCGTCGCCGGCGCCAGCAAGTTCTTCGAAACCGGCGCGTCCATCCCGGACATGGACAAGTTTGCGTCCTATCAAACGCGTGAATTGTTGACGCCTAAAGAGACGCTCTTGTTGGCAGCGCGTGCCAGCTAGACTCCACCCACCTCGTAGGGTGGGCTCTAGCCCACCGCGTCTCAGCCGCCCGGCAGAAGAAAGGAAGTATTTCTTTTTTGAAAAAAAGAAACAAAAAACTTTTATCTGTTTAACCGGAACGAAGTGACGCCTTAAAGAGTAAAAGTTTTTTGGTTCTTTTTTTCAAAAAAGAACTACTTCCTTTTGTGAGGCCCCCATGCCCAAAACCATCCTCCTCATCGGCGCCAACCGAGGCCTAGGCCTAGGCCTCACCAACGAATACCTAACCCGCGGCTGGAACGTCATCGCCACCGCCCGCAACCCCGCCCACGCCGAGGCCCTCACCGCGCTCAAATCCAACCACGCCGGCCAGCTCCGCATCGAGCCCTTCGACGTCACTGACCCCAAGGCCGCCGGCACGCTAACAAAATCCCTCTCCGGCATCCCGATCGACGTGCTCTTCGTCGTCGCCGGCCAATCGAAAGCAACCGACAGCCCCATCCACGACGTCGCGCCCGAAATCGCCGCGCAGGAATTCCTCACCAACAGCGTCGCCCCGCCCACCGTCGCCGAGGCCCTCTTGCCGGTCCTCGCGCCACATGCCCCGATCGTCTTCATGACCAGCCTTCTCGGCAGCCTCGCCAACAGCCGGGGCGGGATGGAGCTCTACCGCGCCAGCAAGGCCGCGTTAAACATGCTCGCCATCGGCTTCGCCGCCCGCCACCCCGACCGCCGCGTTCTGCTGATGCACCCCGGCTGGGTCAAAACCGACATGGGCGGCGAAAACGCCCCGCTCGACGTCCCCACCAGCGTCCGCGGCATGGCCGACGTCATCGAAACCCAAGGCGCCGGCACCGGCATCACTTATGTCGATTACGCCGGCAACCCGATCGCCTGGTAACAACCTCGTAGGGTGCAACGCGCCTTCGCATTGCACAATCCTTCCGAGGCCAACGCGATTCGTTAACTTTTATGCGCCGCCTTTCGATATTATTTTCCGCGTGCAGCTTGCTGCTGCCCGACGGCGGCAACATCAAATCTCCTCGCATAAATTATTTTTACGAAACTATCATGCGCGCCGAAATAGGCACGCCAATCAGAGATAAACACGGATAAGCAATGACGCCGTAGGGTGCAATGCGCCTTCGCATGGCACCCTCCCTGCGGCGGCAACGCGACTCGTTGGATTTTGCGCACCCGTTTCGGACCCCCCTACATCCCTTCTTATCTCTTCTTATCTGTGTCCATCTGTGGTTCCACCTTCTTCTTAATGTCAGGCCAGACGCGGACGCCGCCCGACTGAAGAGGGTGTCGATCTACCCGCTCTTCCCCCGCCTCCCCCCCGCCCCCTATATACCGCCAGTGTCCTCAGACCTCGCCCCCCCCGCCGAGCCATCCGACTACCTAGCCCGCCTCAACCCCGAGCAACGCGAGGCCGTCGAAAACATCGACGGCCCCCTCCTCGTCCTCGCCGGCGCCGGCACCGGCAAGACACGCGTGCTGACCACCCGCTTCGCCCACATCCTCCTCAGCGGACGCGCTGCCCCCGGCCAGGTCCTCTCCGTCACCTTCACCAACAAGGCCGCCCGCGAAATGCGCGAGCGCGTCGGCGCCATCCTCGGCCGCCCGGTCGAAGGCCTCTGGCTCGGCACCTTCCACGCCCTCTGCGCCCGCATGCTACGCCGCCACGCCGCCCTCGTCGGCCTCACCAGCGGCTTCTCCATCCTCGACACCGACGACCAGCTCCGCGTGCTCAAGCAGGTGATGGAAACCTACAAGATCGACCCCAAGCGCTGGGCGCCCCCTGCGCTGATGGCGATCATCCAGCGCTGGAAGGATCGCGGGCTGACGCCGCCCCGCGTCACCCAGGCCGAGGATACCGATTTCGCTGGCGGCCGGGTGCGGGAGGTCTACGCCGCCTACCAGACCCGGCTGGCCCAGCTGAACACCGCGGATTTCGGCGATTTGCTGCTGCATATGGCGGAGATCCTGCGCACCCATCCGGAG